>NZ_JBEOVJ010000051.1:0-57481 GCF_040295435.1 Streptomyces sp. NPDC002809 | reverse complement strand
CGACCTTGTAGGCCGCGTACCCCTTGGTGCTGCCGTTCTGGACGGCGGCCTGGTTGGGGGCGTCGTACGCCTTCTCGTTCTGGAAGAAGATCGTCCTGCCCCTCTCGCCGGACCAGCGCACGTCGTACTTGTTGAAGTGCTCGACGAACAAGCCGGTCGCCAGGACGTCGTCCCCGTTGACCTGGAGGCCGTAGTCGGAGCGGTTGGTCTCCCAGCCCACCCCGTCGCCGTGGTCGGCGCGCCACAGCCAGGTGTGGTCGATGATCGTGTCGTCGTTGTTGATGATCATGCCGGTGGTGGCCTTGCCTGCGCCCGCGCCGCCGACCCGGACGAACACGTCCTGGACGGTGGTCGGGTTCGCCGCGTGGTCGGCCGAGGCACCGTCGGGCCCGACCTGGACCAGCACCTGCGAGTTCTGCTGACCGGCGTCGACGAGCAGGCCGGCGAGCTTCACACCGTCCACGTCACCGACCTTGATGGCGGTGACCCCGTTGTCCGGGATGATCGTCGCGAGACCGAGACCCAGCACGACCGTGTTGGCGCGGTCGATGTTGATCGTCTGGTCCACGTGGTAGATCCCGGGCGTGAACAGCAGGTGCAGGCCCTGCTGCACGGCCGCGTTGATGGTGGCGGCGGAGGCGCCGGGCTTGACCACGTAGAACTGGCTCAGCGGGATGGACTCGCCCTGCGGGGTGCCGTTCCACGAGACACCGCGTGCGTTGGTGCGCTTGGCGGGGACGAAGACCTTGTAGTCGTTGCCGTCCAGGTAGAGGAAGGGCTTCTCGCGGGAGACCGGGGTGTTGTCGAGGGTGGTGTACGGAGGGTTCGGGAAGCTCTGGGCGGGTGCGCCCTCGACGCCGGAGAACGTCATGTTCCAGACGCCGTTGCCCCAGCTGCCGATGGAGCTGTCCCGGGTGTACCACTGCTGCTGCGAGTACGGCGCGACCTGGCCGTCGATCTTGCTGTCGGCGATGTATCCGCCGCTCGCCCAGCCGTAGCCGTTCGGTGCGAGGTTGAGTCCGCCCTTGACGTGCATCCGCCGGAACGGGGCGGCCTGTGAGACGGCCCAGCGGTCGGTGCCGCTGACCGGGTTGAGCGCGAGGTTCTCCGCCGAACGCCAGAAGTTCTGCGTGGCGTTGCCGTTGAACCACCCGGCGTCGACGGTCACGTCACCGTTGAACGTGGTGTCGTCGGGCTTGAGGCCGAGACCGGCGATCGAGGTGTAGAACCCGATCTGCGCGTTGATGTTGTTGTACGTGCCCGGCTTGAACATCAGCGCGTAGCGGCCGGTGCCGAACTGGGCCGACTCCTGCTGCTTGAAGATCTCGTCGACCTTGGCCTGGATGCCCGGTGTCGACGGGTCGAAGACCAGGACGTTCGGGCCGAGGTCGCCACCGCCGGGGATCTGCGGGCCGCCTCCGCCGCCGGTGGTGCCGAACACCTGGAACTCCCAGAGGGAGTAGCCGTACTGGGTGGCTCGGGTGGTGCCGGTCAGCCGGACGTAGCGGGCGGTGCCGGAGACGTTCAGGGTCTCGGTGCCGCCGGGGCCCGTCGTGGTCGAGTAGGCGGTGCTCCAGGTGCTGTCGTCCGTGGAGAACTCGATCCGGTAGCTCTTGGCGTAGGCGGCCTCCCACTTCAGCGCGATCTGGCTGACCGAGGCGGCGGAGCCCAGGTCTACCTTGATCCACTGAGGATCGGAGAACGCGCTCGACCAGCGGGTTCCGTTGTCGCCGTCGACGGCGGCGGTGGCGGGGTTGCCGGCGTTCTCCTGGCTGGAGGTGGTCACGGCCTTGCCCTGGGAGAGCAGCGAGGGCGCCGCGCTCGCGGAGGTGGACGGCATGAAGGCCAGCAGCGAGACGACGAGGCCGGTGACGGCGGCCAGCACGCCGGTCCGTCTTCTTCCGGTCGATGGCGCGTGTCTGTGGAACAAGGGGGGTGCGTACATGGGGACATGTCTCCTGAGTCGCGGTACGGGTGCACGACACGAAGCCGGAGAGCGCTCTCTCCGGCCGATGGGGATACTTCTCCCTTGCGTCCCCACGCGTCAATAGGTGTGCAACACCCGCTTGAAACGGCGTTGTTGAGAACAAGAACTGGCGACTGATATCTCACGATTGACCTCATTGCCTACGCCTTGCTGCCTTCTCTGCCCGGGGCTTGACTGCTCGTCGGTTCAGAGGGTGATGCTCTGGTCAGGGGGTGCGGGGGAGGGGCGGTGTGTCGTTGCCACCGCAACCGGGTCGGCTGCGGAAAGCCTGTGTGAAGGATCGGTGGACGCGTGCACCGGTAACCGCTGCGCCTGTTACCGGACATCTTGTCGACGCGTGGAGGACAGCGGGCGCGGCTGCTCGCTATCCTCCGGGGCATGAGCCGTGAGCATGGTGCGCGTGGCGTCCTTGACCAGGCGCGACGGGGTTCCGGGTGAGCGAGGGCATGGGTCCCGTTCCGGCGGACGCCCGTACCGCCGAGGCGTGGCGGTCGTTCGGTGCCCGGCTGCGTCAGTGGCGCAGACGGGCGGGACTCACCCAGGCCCAGGTGGGCGCCCGGGTCGGCTACGACCACACTGCCATCAGCAAACTGGAGCACGGCAGCCGCAGGACGTCGCTGCCGCTGGCCCGCCGGCTCGACGAACTGCTCTCGGCCGAGGGGGAGTTACTGGCTGCCTGTGAGGCGGCGGAGGAACGTGGGCGAGCGGGCGGCCGGCGCGGCGGTCCTGCCGCCGTACGGCGGGGGCCGTTGCCCGGGGAGCCCGTGGGGGGAGCGCTTCCGGCGATGCTTCCGCCGGGGACCGTCCTTCCTGCGAGCCTGCCCGCCTACGGACTCGCCTGCCCGGTGCACGGCAGGGACGGCTGCTCGGTCCCCGCGCTCACGGATGTCATCGCCCTGCACGCGGCCTTCTGCGCGCCGGGCCCGGAGACGCAGTCCCGCCCTGCCCTGGACAGCGACACGGTGCACGCGCTGACGGCCCTGCTCGCGGTCTGTCTGCGCGCCGACGAGGAACGCGCCTGGCCGGGAGCGACCGCCGTCGTCGAGCGCACCCTGCACGCGATGCTCCGCTGGATGGCGCTTCCCGAGGCGTCGTACCAGCGTCAACTGGCCCCGCTTGCAGCCGAGTACGCGCAGTCGGCCGGATGTCTGCGGCTGCTGTGGGGCCGCAACGGGACCGCGATGGCCTGGCTCGACCGCTCGCTGCTGTGGGCCGCCATGGCCGGTCACGTCGGGACGCAGGTCGCGGCGCTCAGCGACATGAGCACCCTGGCACGGCTGGAGGGCGACGGCCCGTCGGCGCTTGCCTACGGCGGGGCCATCGGGCAGGCCGCAGAGGGCCGGCACTGGGCGGGCGCCCTGAGCGACCTGTACCAGGCACGCGGTCACGCCGTCCGGGGCGACGCCGCCCGGACCCTGAGGCACATCGACCGGGCCCGCTCGCAGATGGACCGGGCCGGCGAACACGACGAGACGGAGGCGCCCTGGCTCTCCGTCGCGTCCGTACGCCTGCGCGTGGAGTCCGGTGCGGCCGGCGCACTGCGCGACCTCGCAGCGGCCACCGGTGACCGTCGTTTCGCGCTCCGCGCCGTCGGGGCGGCCCGCACGGCGCTCGGCCTGCTGCCACCCGGCATGCACTCGGCGCGGATGCTGTTCCTGGCCCGGATGGCCGACGCCCACGCGTGCGCCGGTGACCCGGCGGCGGCGCACGCGGTGGCAGGCCCGGTCCTGGACACCACCGAGGTGAATCCGTCGACGCTGCTCGGCCAGGAACTGCGCGGACTCCACGCCAGGCTGGCGGCCCGCCCCGCCGGCAGTCAGGAGACCGACGACTTCGTCAGCAGACTGGCGGCGGTGGTCCGCTGACACGCGGGGGCGGGGCGTGTGGAACACGCCCCGCCCCCTTGTTCCCCCGACGGTGGATCAGCTCACGTCCAGTGCCACGTCGTCCAGGACGAAGCTGGTCTGCAGGTAGGCGTCCTCCTTGCTGGTGAACCCCAGCGTGACCGTCTGCCCCGCGGCTGAGCCGACGTCGAAGGACTGCTGGACGTAGCCGCTGCTCGCGTCGAGATTCGAGTACGTGGCCAGCGTCCGGGAACCCAGCTTCACGGTGAACGTGTCGTAGGCGGTCGCATCGCCCGCCGACTCGGCGGTGTCGGTGCGCAGGTAGAACGACAGCCGGTACGTCGCGCAGCCCGCCGGAACCGTCACCGACTGTGTGGCGGTGTCGCTGTGGGTGCTGCCCCAGCCGCCGAACCAGGCCTGGTAGGCGCCGCTGTGTGCGGGCTTCTCGGAGGTCCTGTTGTTGATGACCCCGTCCGACTGGGTCCACGGCGTCGTGCCGTTCTCGAAGCCGCCGTTGGCGACGACCTGCCGCGCCTGGCAGATACCGCCGCCCCCGACGACCAGCGAGAACGTGGTGGTGTGGGTGGCGGTGCCCGTCCCGGTCACGGTGAGGGTGTAGGTACCAGCGGTGACCTGCGCCCCGGCGGAGACGGTCATCGTGGACGACGAGCCCGACTGCACGGAGGACGGGGCGAAGGAGACGGTGACCCCGCTCGGCGCACCGGAGGCCGTGAGCCGCACACTCTGCGCGGAACCGCCGGTGGTGGCCGTGGACACGGTCGCCGTGAGGGAGGCGCCCGGCTGGACGCTGCCGGAAACCGGGTTCACCGAGACGGAGAAGTCATCGGCGGGCGCGGTGGTGCCGACGGCCGCCTTCCACACCGTGTAGGCGACCCCGTCCGCGCTGCGGTCGAGCGCGGTCGCGTTGATGTTGGCCGTCGTGTCGCACGACTGGTGGTAGCACGGGTCGTACGAACGGCCCGCGGTGCCACCCCACTTGGCGGCCTGGGCGGAGGACTTGGTGTCACTGGCGCCGGTCGCGTACCCCGAGGTGGCGATGCCGCCCTGCTGGAACGAGTAGTCGTCGGAGCGCCCCTGGCCCTCGACGTTCTCCTCCGGGGCGAGGCCGAGCGAGGTCCAGTACTCCTTCATCGGGGCCGATGCGGCGGAGTTGAGGTTGTTGATGAAGTAGCCGCCGTTGGTGGAGGCGACCATGTCGAAGTTGTAGTACGCGGTGATGGCGGTCCGCTGGGCGGCGGTGAGCTGGCCGACGTAGTACTCGGACCCCTCCAGGCCCTGCTCCTCGCCGTTCCACCAGGCGAAGCGCACATGCTTGGTCATGGTCGGGTTCTGCTGGGCCAGGGCGAGCGCGTTCTCCAGCAGGGTCGCGGAACCGGAGCCGTTGTCGTTGATGCCGGGACCGGCGGCCACTCCGTCCAGGTGGGCGCCGAACATCACGGTCCGGTCGGCCGGGCCGCCCGGCCAGTCCGCGATCAGGTTGTTGCCGCGGTAGGTGCAGGTGGTGCAGGTCTGCTCGCTGACGGTGTAGCCGGCCGCCTGCAGCTTGCCCTTCACATAGGCGAGCGAGGCGGTGTAACCGCTGCTGCCGGCACGCCGGTTGCCGCCGTTCTGCGAGGCGATGGTGTTCAGCTGGGTGAGGTGGGCCTGCACGTTGGCGACACTGATGTCGGGGGGCGTGCCACCGGGACTGCCGCCGCCGTCGGTGAGGGTCAGCGTGTACTGGGCTGTGTGCTCCTGGGCGCCCGCGCCCTTCACCGTGAAGGTGTACGCCCCCGGCGCGGCGGCCGACGTCGTCGACACGGTCATGACCGACGTCGCGCCGGACTGCACCGAGGAGGGGCTGAAGGAGGCGGTCACACCGCTCGGCAGACCACTCGCGGTCAGGTTCACCGTCTGCGCGCTGCCGGAGGAAACGGTCGTCCGGACCGTGGCGGTCACCGAACTGCCGGGCTTCACGGAGCCGGAGGCCGGGTCCAGGGAGATCGAGAAGTCGTTGTTGCCGCTGGGCGCGCAGGTCGGGTCGCCGCTCTGGGCGGGGACACTGACCGCGTCCCAGGCGGACTTCGCCCGGTTGAACAGCACGCAGGTGGCGTCGAGGTTCTTGGCCGCCGTGAGCGTGGCCGTGCGGTAGCGCTTGTACGTCATGCCGCTGGTCTTGAGCAGCATGCCGCCGTAGAAGACCTTGCCGGCGCTCTGGATGCCCACACCGGTGACCGATGAGCTGTTGCAGGTGGGGCTGGAAGGCTTGCCGCCGCCGGGGTTCGAGCCCTCGGCGAGCAGATAGAACCAGTGGTTTAGGGGGCCGGCCGCCGCGTGCTCCTCGGTGCTGGGTATGGAGGAGCTGTAGCAGTTCGGGTCACCGATCTGCCCGGGGTTGTACATGATCCGGATCGGCCCGTTGCCCACCAGGTCGATCTTCTCGCCGACGGTGTAGTCCGGGTCGTCGTACGGGGCGGGTTCGTTGGTGTACGCCTCGGTCAGCGCCCCCATGATGTCGCCGGTCGCCTCCCCGAGACCGGACTCGTTGTTCGCGCCGCCGGGCGTGTACTGGTCGATGCCATGGCCGAACTCATGGCCCACGACGTCCATCGCCGCGATCCACTGGTTGGCGTTGTTGTGGCCGATGGAGACGGTGGAGCCGTCCCAGTACGCGTTCACGTCGTTCAGGCCGACCTTGACCGGCCAGCTGCGTCCGTTGCCGTCGTGCCCGTTGCGCCCCAGCCAGTCGCGCAGCATGTCCCACTCGTGCTGGGCCGCCCACATCACGTCGACGCAGCCGGTCTCCTTGCTGGAGGCGCTGCCGGTGCCCCAGGAGTCGCTCGACTTCGTGAAGACGCTTCCGGTGCTGTAGTCGGCGCAGCTCAGCCCGGGACGGCCCGGGTCACGCAGTGAGTAACTGCCGCTGGAGGAAGTGGTGTTGATGGACAGCGGGGACGGGCCGTTCCACTGGCTGTTGCCGGTGCCGGCCTTGACGTCGTCGTAGCTGTCGAGCACCGCACCGGTGCCCGCGTCTACGAAGACGTGCAGCCGGCTCGGTGCCTTCGCGGTCCGGCCGGTGAGTACGGTCTCCCACGCCAGCCGGGACTTCGTGCCGGTGGCCCGGACGACCAGGCGGTGGCTGTCGACCCGCTCCACCGTGCGGAGCTTCCTGCGCGAGGTGGCCTCCGCTGCCTCGGCGGAGACGGACGCGGTGACCGGCACGTTGATGCGCCGGGAGACGGCCGACTGGGATCCGCGGATGCGGCCCTTGGAGTCGGCCACGACGACGGCGTCACCGCCGACGACCGGAAGGCCGCGGTAGGTGCGTTCGTACGCGACGGAGTAGAGCCCGTTGACCCAGGGGGTCACCATCTGGCGCTCGTACCGCTCCTCGGGCCCCTTGGCCAGGGCGTCGAGACCACTGGCCGCCGCCCGGTCCGCTGCCGACACGGCAGTCGAGAGCGCGGTCGGTGCCGGCGGGGAAGGTTCTGCAGAAGCTGACTGGCCACTGGTGGCGACCAGCATTCCGGCGAGGACGGCCAGGGTTGTCCCGGCCGTCATCGGTCTGCGTTTCATCGAGGCTCCTCGGTTCGTGGGGACCTCGGTCACGGGCAGTGGCACGGGGAGACGGACCGCCCGTGCTGCCGGTGCCGGTCGTCCGCCCAGGTGGTGTCCGTGATCGGGCGACCGAACACTCACACGTGGCCATGACCTCGTCAACGAACTGGGGGCGTGCGCAAGGGATTTGGCAAGTCTGGTCAAGTCGCCATGGTGCGATCGCACAGCCGGCGCACAGGGAGAAGCGGTGGAGGGGGATGTCGCGGTGGCTCGCAGGGCGCCGCCCGAGGCGCCGTGTCCACACCGAAGTCATGCGCGGGGGGTCTCGATCCATCCGTGCGCGGTGCGGGCGCGTGGTCCAGCGGGTCCGTGCGGACGCAGGGGGTTCGTCCGGACTGTCGAGGCGCGAGGACCGGGGGCAGGGCTGGACGGGATGGCGAAGTGGGTCTATCCTGCACTCGCACCAACTGGCGTATGCGACAGACGCGTTGGCGCAAACTTAGCATGAATCGGTGAATCACGCAAGTCGTTTGGTGCATCGTCATGTGATGGTTCCTGAATCACCCCTCACGCGGAAGGCTTCACTCTTGATCTCGGCAACTACAGGCGCAGCGAATGCCGGTACCTGGAATCTCGGCGATCTGACGGTCAACCGGATCGGCTTCGGCGCCATGCGCCTGACTCAGAACGGTGCCGCGTTCGGGGACGACCGCGGCCCCCACGATCGGGACCGGGCGATCGCCGTGCTGCGCCGGGCCGTTGAACTGGGCGTGAACCACATCGACACGGCCGCGTTCTACTTCTCACCACTGCGCTCGGCCAACGAACTGATCAACCGGGCGCTGGGTCCGTACGCGGACGACCTGGTCATCACCACCAAGGTCGGCCCGGGCCGCGGCCCCGGCGGCGACTGGCTCGACTGGGCAGAGCCCGGTCAACTGCGTGGACAGGTCGAGGAGAACATCCGGCAGCTCGGCCGCGACCACCTCGACGTGGTGAACCTGCGGATGAACGGGCCGGCCCCGATCAGCGAGCAGTTCGGCGCGCTGGCCGACCTGCGGAAGGAGGGCCTCATCCGCCACCTGGGCCTGTCCAACGCCTGGCCGGACCAGATCGCCGAGGCCCTGGCCATCGCACCTGTCGTCTGCGTGCAGAACAGATACGGGATCGGCGAAAGGCGCGCCGACTCCGAGGACATCCTGCGCACCTGCGGTGAACTCGGCATTGCCTTCGTGCCGTTCTACGCGATCGCCGCCGGAGGCCGTGAGGCCGGCGCGGACATCACCGCGGAGCACGAGGTGCTGCTCGACATCGCCCGCGCCCACGACGCGTCCCCCGCCCAGATCCGGCTCGCCTGGACGCTCCGGCGGGGCCCGCATGTCCTTGCCATCCCGGGCACGGGCAACCCGGCTCACCTGGAGGCCAACGTGGCGGCCGGGGCCCTGCGGCTCACCGAGGACGAGACGGGGCGGCTCACCGCACTGGGCCACAGCGCCGGCTGACCGCCCCGGCAGGGGGCCGGCCAGGGCGGGGACCGAGACGTCCCGCCCGGAGCGTGCGGTGACCGCGGCGCCCCCGGGCCGGCCGCCCTGCGGACGTAGCATGATCCTCATGGAGCAGCGCGAACTGGGCAGGACCGGACGCGACGTATCGGTCGTCGGGCAGGGCACATGGCAGATCGGCGGTGACTGGGGAGAGGTGCGCGAGGCGGATGCCTTCGACATCCTCGACGCCGCTGTCGGGGCGGGCGTCACCTTCTTCGACACCGCGGACGTGTACGGGGACGGACGCAGCGAGCAGCTCATCGGCCGCTATCTGAAGGAGCGCCCCGACGCGGGCGTCCTCGTGGCGACGAAGACGGGCCGGCGCGCCGACCAGGTGCCGGAGAACTACGTCCTCGACAACTTCCGTACGTGGAACGACCGTTCACGGGCCAATCTCGGCGTGGACACCCTCGACCTTGTGCAGCTGCACTGCCCGCCCACGGCCGTCTACTCCTCGGACGAGGTCTACGACGCCCTCGACACCCTGGTCGCCGAGCAGCGGATCGCCGCTTACGGGGTGAGCGTCGAAACATGTGCCGAGGCGCTGACGGCCATCGCCCGCCCCGGGGTCGCGAGCGTACAGATCATCCTCAACCCGTTCCGCCTCAAGCCGCTGGACGAGGTCCTTCCGGCCGCCCGCGCGGCCGGGGTCGGGATCATCGCACGGGTGCCTCTGGCCTCGGGCCTGCTCTCCGGCAGGTACACCGCGGACACCGTCTTCGCGCCCGAGGACCACCGCACGTACAACCGGCACGGGGAGGCGTTCGACCAGGGCGAGACCTTCTCCGGTGTCGAGTACGGCACCGGGGTGGCCGCGGCTGCCGAGTTCGCCGGAATCGCTCCGGAAGGGCTGACCCCCGCCCAGGCGGCCCTGCGCTGGATCATTCAGCAGGACGGCGTCACCAGTGTGATCCCCGGTGCCCGTTCCGTGGAACAGGCCAGGGCCAACGCGGCCGCGGCGGCGTTGGACCCGCTGCCGCGGAGCACGCTCGACGCGGTGCGCGACCTCTACGACCGCAGGATCCGCGCGGCGGTCCACGACCGCTGGTAACGGGCCCCGGCTACCGGCCGGGTGCGGGGGACGGCGGCCCGCTCGTGGAGGTGCCGCCGTCCGGAGTGGTGGCCGAGCTGGAGTCGGGCGAGAACAGGCTCATCCCCAGATAGACGGCGGCGAGGAAGGCGATCGTGCCCGCGATGGCGCTGGCCACTCTGGGCCGGCGCCTGATCGCCTCGCGGGTGCTGCGCCGCCGGTTGTTCCGGGGCCGGCTCGCCGCACGCCGCCCCCGGCCGTGCGCCTGGGGCAGTCGGTACGTCGTGGGGGCGCCGGAGTCGGCACCGGCATGCTGCCCGGCAGGCGAGGGCGGTGCGGACGCCGGTCTGTAGGCCGCGGCCGGAGCTCGCGGGGGAGTGGGCCGGTGCTGCGGCAGCGGTTCCGCCTGCCCTCGCCAGGCTTCGCTGTGGAACCAGTCGGCGACCTGCTGGGCACTGGGCCGCTCTTCGGGCTGCTTCGCAAGCAGGCCCAGCAGGTACGAGTCGAAGGCCGCCGACATGTCGACCCCTCGCTGCCGCAGCGGCACGGGAGGCGTGTCCACGTGCTGGTACAGGGTCGCGGTCGGGGTGTCCGAGCGGAACGGCGGCTGGCCGAGCAGCAGTTGGTAGATGACACAGCCGAGGGAGTACATGTCCGATGCGGCACCGGCGGTGCGGCCGAGGGCCCGTTCCGGAGCGAGGTAGAGACTCGTGCCGACGATGTGGCCCGTCGTGGTGAGGGCGGCAGAAGGGTCGTCGACGAACTGGGCGATCCCGAAGTCGCCGATCTTGACGGAGCCCTCGGCGTCCAGCATCAGGTTTCCCGGCTTGATGTCCCGGTGGACGATGCCCTGCCGATGGGCGGCGGCCAGTCCGGCCGCCGCCTGGCCGGCGATCCGGGCGACCTGTTCCGGACCCAGCCGCTCCTGCGCCAGGAGCAGGTCGGAGAGGCTCCTGCCCTCGACGAGTTCCATGACCAGGAAGAGCCGGTTCTCCCAGGACCCGAAGTCGAACACGGCCACCAGATGCGGGTGGCTCAGCCGGGCGGCGGTCTGGGCCTCCAGCCGGAACCGCGCGGTCGCCGAGTCGTCGGCGTGCTCGCCCAGCAGCAGCTTCACGGCCACGGCCCTGCCGAGGACCTCGTCGGTGGCCCGCCAGACTTCACCCATCCCGCCACGGCCGATGGCGGATATCAATCGGTACCGACCAGCAACCAGCACCTGTGCACACCCATCTCGAATAGCTCGCGTATCTCGAAAAGTCAGGGCCGAGGACCGCTCCGGCCGCCGCGGCGGTGACCTCGCCCGGAACGAGGGGCGGGGTGAGGGAGCGCGGCAAGATCAGGATATCCGGCGCGCGGACCCGGGGCGACCGGCCGTCACCCCATCCCGGCCGCCCGCACGGTGACGGGTCGGCAGGCCCCGCGCGGCGGCGGTGCCCGCAGGGTCAGGAAGCCGGACCCGGCCGGCCGGGCACCGGTGCGGTTCCGGGGAAAAGCCATGCGTACGCGGCCTGCGCGGTGAATTCGCCCTGCCCGCCAGGGAAGAGCAGCCCCGCCGCGGCGAACACCGGATCGGCGGCGCTTGCCGTCACGTAGGGGACCGCGATGCAGCGCATCCCCGCTGCGTGCGCAGCCCTCACGCCGGGTGCCGCGTCCTCCACCGCCACACAGTCGGCAGGTGCGGCACCCAGGCGCCGGGCGGCCTCCAGGAACACATCCGGTTCGGGCTTCCCGTGCCCGACCTCGTCGGCGGAGACGTACGCGGTGAAGAAGGCGTCCAGGCCTGTGCTCGTGAGTACGGCCTCGATCCCGGCCAGGGACGAGCCCGACGCCACGGCCATGGCGATGCCCCGGCCGTGCAGGAGCCCGACGAACTCCCGCATGCGGGGGAAGACTTCGGTCGACTTCCTCGCCAGGTCCAGATAGAGCGCGTCCTGATCCGCCACCAGTTCGTCGACGGAGGCGGCGATGCCGTACTCGGCGCGCAGGACGGTCAGCGCCTCGGGGTTGCTGATCCCGATGAAGCGGGCGTTCTGTTGCCAGGTGAAGTCGGGCACGCCGTACCGTTCGAGCAGCAGCCGAACCGATTCGTAGGCGTTCGGTTCGCTGTCCACGAGGGTGCCGTCCAGGTCGAAGACGACCGAAAGGGCCCCTGCAGGTGATGAGTTCATGGCAGCAATGATGCCAACGGGGTGATCATTGCCGGCCGGATGGAGCGGTCCGGCCCACCGACTCCACCAGCGGCAGCAGCCGGTGCGGAACCCGTTCGCGCAGCGCCACCTCGGTCCGGGTCCTGACCACGCCCGGAAGCTGGATCAGCCGCTGGATCACGTCCTCCAGATGCCCGTTGTCCCGTGCCACCACCCGGGTCAGCAGATCGCCGCCTCCCGTGGTGGAGAACGCCTCGACGATCTCCGGCACCGCGGCGAGCGCCTCACCCACGTCGTCGAGATGCCCCTGCGTCACCTCCAGGTGCACGAAGGCGAGCACCGGGTGGCCGAGGGCGGCGGGGGAGACGAACGGGCCGCTGCCGGTGATCACACCGTCCCGTTCGAGGCGGTCGATCCGGGCCTGGAGGGTGCCCCGGGCGATGGACAGGATCCGCGCGTACTCGCGCACGCTCGTCTGTGGCTGCTCGATGAGCAGTCGCAGGATCCGGGTGTCGAGTTCGTCCACCGCCATGGTCCGTCGGCCTCTCCGTGGTATGTCCGTCGGGGCAGCGACTGTACCAATGGCCCACCGCCGGGCCGGCCGGGTCGACGTGGCCCCTGCACCAGCCTGTGCTGGTGCAGGGGTGAAGGATCGACGTCAGAACTGCACGTCGGAGCAGGCGTAGAACGCGTTGCCCGTGTCGGAGATCGTCCAGACGCCGAGGATCAGGTGCTTGCCGGACTTCTGCGGCAGCACGCCCGAGTGGGACACGGTGGAGCCGGGCAGCCGGCCGCCGAAGGGCACGGTGAGGAACGGCTGCGGTTCCAGGTCGGCCCGGGTGAGCGGCTTGGCCGGGTCGTAGCCGTCCCTGGTGATGTAGTAGCGGAAGTCGGTCGTCGCGTGCCGGGCCTCGATCCGCCAGTTGAACGTGTAGTTCTGCCCTGCGCTGACGTGCGTCGCGGGCCAGGTACCGCCCCGCGGGTCGTCGAGTTCGGAGAAGCGCCCGATTCCGCCCGAGCAGATGTGGCCGTCGGCCGGTCCGCGGCTGGGGAAGCCCTTGGGACCCTCGAC
Source organism: Streptomyces sp. NPDC002809 (assembly GCF_040295435.1). NCBI lineage: Bacteria > Bacillati > Actinomycetota > Actinomycetes > Kitasatosporales > Streptomycetaceae > Streptomyces > Streptomyces sp. NPDC002809. The sequence continues at coordinate 44,296 of NZ_JBEOVJ010000051.1, read as the reverse complement.
GCTCGGCGGCTCCCACTGGATCTGGCCGCATTGCTTGACGGTGCCGATGCCGCAGAGCTGCTGGCGGCTGATGGGCGAGTCGGTGTAACCGTGGCTCTGCGCACTGCCGGAGGTGGCGAACAGCGCCACGCCGGCCAGGCCGAGCCCGGCCAGTAAGGAAGTGATCTTTCTGCGCATACGTCGCTCCTGGAGATGTGGGGTGATGTCCGGAGAGTTCTGCGGTCTAGACCAAGGGTGAGCGTAGTGATGTCAACCTGGTGTGTCCATACCGTCGGGAGCGGATGGCGCCGGGGTCTTGCCGGGGCTCTCCGTGAGGGTGGAGCCTCCGGCTCGGCGGGCCCGGCGCGCCCCGGAATTGTCGTCCGGTGATCCGCTGGCCGACTGCCGGCGCCCTGTTCCGGTGATCGAATGACCCATTGGCCCAGCATCTGGAGGCCCGTTCGAGCCAACAGTCATGCGGGTGCTGTGATGTGCCTGTCGATGGTGCTACGGATCCCGTGGCGCCTCTTTCGTGCCGGTACGCGGAACCGGTGGGCGACGGCGGGGGACGGCGGCGCTGAAGAGAGCGTTGGCTGCCTTGGACCCGGGCGGGCTGCGGCTGCGCTTCGCCGGCCGGGCCGTGCTCGGCACGGGGTTCGCGGTGGCGGTGTGCGGCCGGTCGGGCAGTCGCTCGTCGCGGCCATCACCGGCGGGCCGGCCGCGCTGCCCGGTTGTTCAAGGTGACCGATCCCGGCGTCCGCCGGCAGGGCGTATCTCGCACCCCGTGGCGAACCCTTCTGAAGTACGTATCGAATTTCGGCGGCTGCGCCGGGTCATGCCGCAATCGTGTCGTCACCGGTCAGGAACGGATTCAGCAGCATGAGCAGGGCGTTCGGTCGGTGCAGGGGGATGATGTGGCCGCAGTCCTCGATGACGTGTCCGGTGAGGTCATCGGTGACGGGGCGGAGTTGGTGTTCCAGTGCAGGGCCGACAGGCTGGGCGCCCACCGCCATCGTCGGCATCGTCAGGCGGGCGGTGGTGACGGCCTGCGAGATCTGCAGTGCGCTTTCGGGCAGGGCCCGGTAGTACGAGAACGCGCGGCTCAACGCGTGGCTGCCCGCGTATGCGTGGGCGAAGGCGTCCCGGATGGCGGGGGGCACACCGTCGCCGAGCGTGCCCGCGTGCAGGAACCAGTCGATGTAGGCGGCTTCGTGGCCTTCCAGCACGGTCTCGGCGAGGCCGTGCGCGGCGGTATGGAAGCCGAACCACCACGGCGGCCCGTCGGCAAGGAAACCCTCGGCTCCGGGCAGCCCGCCCAGCACGGACTCCATGACGACCAGGCGTCGGACGAGGCCGGGATGGCGCAGGGCGAGGAGGAAGGCCGGCGGGGTACCCGCGTCGACGGCGACCACCGCGGCAGAAGTCACGCCGAGCTCGGTGAGAAGCGCTGCGGCGTCCTCGGCCAGGGTGCCGGCGTCGTACCCGGAGGCGGCCGGGCTGCTCGCGCCGAATCCGCGCAGGTCCGGCGCGATGACGAGGTAGCGGTCGGACAGGCCGGCCATGATGTCCGTCCACAGCTCCCAGGTGTGGGGAAAGCCGTGCAGCAGCAGGACGGCCGGGCCGGATCCGGCAAGGGCGACGTTGAGTTCGACTCCGTTGACAGCGACGCGTCGCAGTTCGGGCATGGAAGGACTCCAGGGACGGTGAGGAATGGTGACAAGGTCACGCTAGGGAACTAGCCTGGTCCTTCCAAGACGGCACTTTCCCATCAGGTGGTGAGCCCCAGGTGACCACGTCCATGCCCGGCGGATCCGGTCGGCGGTCCGGTGAACGCGGTGATCTGCTGGACCCCAACTGCCCGACCCGCCGGTTGCTCGACCGTATCGGCACCAAGTGGACGTCAATGGTGGTCAAGGTGTTGGCCGAGGCGGATTCCGGCGAGGTCCGGTTCGCGGAACTTCGGCGTGGCATTCCGGGCATCTCGCAGAAGATGCTGTCTGTCACGCTGCAGAGTCTGGTCCGTGACGGCCTGGTCGCGCGCCGTGTGGAACCCACAGTGCCGCCCGCCGTCCACTATCGACTCACCGAACTCGGCCTGTCCCTCGAAAGGCCGCTCTCCGCCCTGCGGGTCTGGGCCGAGACGCACATGCCGGAGATCGACCGCAATATCCGGCTCGCCGAGGCCGGACAGGCTTGATGGAAAGGGCGGTGGTCGCAGCCACCCGTTGACGGTGCGGCGAGAAGAGACCGACCGCAGCGGACAGTACGCCGATTCCGAAGGTGGCCCACCCGGCTTTGGTCGGCGCGTCGGCCACGGAAGTGCGGCCGCCGGTGAGGCGCATCCCGTAACCGATGGGCAGGAAAGTGACCGCGGCGAGGACGGGGACGAGGACCGCCGGAGCGGCGAGTGGGCATACCCGTGTTGTTCCTGATCTCCGGGACCGGAACGGGTGTTGCCCTGGTCTGCCGGGGTGGCGTCACGCGTCCGCTGACGCAAGGGCAGACAGGTTCGGCATTCGGTACCGGCGGCGGCCGTGATCCGTGGTCCGGCACCGATACCGCGGACGCGTAGCGGCCCGGAGTGATGGACGACTGTTCCGGCAGTGCCCGTATCCCGGTGGTCCGGATGGCTCCGTCCAGCACCAGCGCATGGTCGCGTCCGTCTTCGTCCCGAAGCCTGTATGTCGCGACCGACACCATCCGCCGACTCCGTTCAGGAGTTCGGAGTTGGGCGGTGCGTGCCACGTGTTCACGGCACGCACCGCGCCTCTGCGGTCCTACAGATCGAATTCGTTCGGCGAGATCCCGACCGCGAAACAGGCGTCTCGGACCACGGCGCGCTCGGTGTTGTCGAAGTGACCGTCGGCGCCACCGATGACGATGCCGATCTGGATGACCGCACGGGCTTCGGTGGGCTTCTTGGCGACCTTGCCGATGGTCTGCAGCATGCCGACCTTCCCGAACTCGAAGTCGTTGGTCAGCTGCTGGCAGTAGTCGTTGAACCGGCGCTGCAGATCGTCAGCGGGGAAGTTCTGCAGTACGTCATTTCCTGCGATCAGTGAGGCGACCCTCTGCCGCTCGGCGGGATCGATGGAACCGTCGGCGGCGGCGACCAAGGCGCACATGGCCATGCTCGCATCGCGGAAGCCACCGCTTTTGAGGTCGTTCTTCTTGGCGTTGAGTTGCGTCTGCATCGTCGACGCCGATTCCTTGATGCGGTCCCACAGTGCCATGCGAATGCTCCAGGGTCGGTCGAAGTGGTGAGTGCTGTGAGGGATGTTGCAAGACGCAGGTCTAGAGGTGCATCGTGACGGCCGGCATCAGGTCCTGGAAGGTGCGCCCGTCGGCCGGGGTGCCGATGGCTGTCATCTGCCATCCCGTGCCGGACCGGTGAACCTTGGCCATGATCTGCGCGGTATGGCGCCCACCGCCGGTCAGCGTGTAGCGGGCCAGTTCCTGCCCCGTCGTTTCGTCGACGAGGCGGCAGAAGGCGTTGTCCACCTCTTCGAAGGTCTGGCCGGTGAACGAGTTCACGGTGAAGACGATCTGGTCGACGTGGGCGGGGACGCGCCGCAGATCGACGACGATCGACTCGTCGTCACCGCCCTGGCCTGAGCCGCCCACCCGGTTGTCGCCGGTGTGCTGGACCGAGCCGTCGTCGCTGGACAGGTGCTGGAAGAAGACGACGTCCAGCGGGGATCCGCCGGCGAAGAGCAGGGCAGAGGCGTCGAGGTCGATCTCGCGGGCGGTCAGGCGGGCGAGGAACCCTCGGCGAGGCGCCGACTTCCATCCCAGTCCCATGCGTACGACAGTCAGTTCACCGCCCCCGGACTTGGCGAGGCTGATCTGCTGGCCTTTGGTGAGATTGACGGTCATGGTTTCACTCTCGGTCGGGTGCGGTCTGAGGTGATCCGGGTCCCGTCAGAGGCTGATGCCGAAGTCAGCGATGATGCCGCTGAGTCCGGATGCGTAGCCTTGGCCGACAGCGCGGAACTTCCAGTCGGCCCCGTTGCGGTACAGCTCGCCGAAGACCATGGCGGTCTCGGTGGAGGCGTCCTCGCTGAGGTCGTAGCGGGCGATCTCGGCCCCGCCTGCCTGGTTGACGACGCGGATGTACGCGTTGCGGACCTGTCCGAAGCTCTGGCCCCGTCCCTCCGCGTCGTGGATGGAGACCGGGAACACGATCTTGTCGACGTCGGCCGGTACGGCGGCGAGGTCGACCTTGACGATCTCGTCGTCGCCCTCGCCCTCTCCCGTGAGGTTGTCGCCGGTGTGCTCGACCGAACCGTCGGGGCTCTTCAGGTTGTTGTAGAAGACGAAGTTCTCGTTGGACAGCGCCTTCCCGGCCGCGTCGCACAGCAGTGCACTGGCGTCCAGGTCGTAGTCCGTACCGGTCGTCGTACGGACATCCCAGCCCAGGCCCACCAGGACCGCAGTCAGTCCGGGCGCCTCCTTGGTCAGCGAGACATTTCCGCCCTTGGAGAGGCTCACGCCCATGGTCAAATCTCCCTCTACTCATCTGTTGTGCCCGCGCGTGTCCGTGCGGGCACCGAGCGACAGCAGTGAAATCTACAGCACTGTAGAGTTGGCGTGCGGAAGTGGGACCGACCGGTTCGCCGGGTCCATGAGCTGCCCCTGCGGCTCGGTACTATGCCCCGGCGTCCGGTGGTGGAAGAAGAGAGCCGGGCCGTCGTGCGAGAGGGGTCGTGTCGTGGGTGCGGAGGAGGACGGCCGTCGGGGGCAGCCGCGCCCGCGTCGACGTGGGCAGGGTGAGCTGGAGGCCCAGGTGCTGTCCGTGCTGGGAGAGGCGACTGAACCCGTCACCGCAGCCTGGGTTCAGGAGCATCTCGACGCCGGGCTGTCGTACAGCACCGTGATCACGATCCTCACCCGCCTGCTCGACAAGAAGGCGGTCACGCGTTCCGGTTCGGGGCGTCCGGTCCTGTGGCAGTCGACGGCGAGCGGTGCGGGGCTCACTGCGTTCCGTATGCGGCGGCTCCTCGACCAGCGGGACGACCGTGACGCCGTGCTGTCCAGCTTCGTCTCCGCGCTGTCGCCGCACGACGAGGACCTGCTGCGGTCGCTGCTCGGCGAGACCGGTCCAGGGTCCACGGATGAAGCGGAGCGTTGAACCGATGGGCGTCTTCGTCTATCTGCCTCTCGTTCTGCCGCTCACCGCCCTGCCCGTCGCGCGCCTGGCCGAGCAGCACCTGCACCCGCGAACCGCGGCCCGACTCCTGACCGGAACCGCTGTCATTCTCGCGTCGTGCAGCACTCTCTGTCTCGCCCTTCTGGTCGTGGTCGGAACAGCGCAACTGCCCGGCAACCCGTTGCCCGACGGGTGGTCCGACGACGAGGTCCGGGAGGCTGTTCCGCACGACAGGATCGCCGGGAAGGCGTCGATCGTCGTTCTCGCGCTCGTGGCGATGGCCTGTGCGTCCACGGTGCTACGGCACTACCGCTTCCGATTCCGTGCGCACAGGGCGCTTGCGGAGCTGCCCACGGAGTCCGACGTGGCTGTTCTGCCGGACAGTGTCCCGTATGCCTACGCGTTACCCGGCTCGCCGGGAAGGATCATGGTTACTTCGGCCATGCTCGACTGTCTGACGACGGCTGAGCAGCGTGCGCTCCTCGCGCACGAGCGGGCCCACCTGGCCGGCCGGCATCACCGCTTGCTGCTCGCCGCCCGGTTGGCCGGCTGCGCCAACCCGCTCCTGAGGCCGCTGCGCTCGGCCATCACCTACAGCACGGAGCGCTGGGCGGACGAGGAAGCCGCCACCGACACCGGGGACCGGCGTCTCACGGCCCGTGCTGTCGGCAGAGCGGCCCTGATCTCGCACCGGGCAGCCGCGCCTGCCGTCCCGGCCTTCGCGGCCGGGCCTGTCCCCCGCCGAGTGGCTGCACTGCTGGGTCCGGTCCCGCCGGAACAGGGCTGGCCGCCGGTTCTCACCTCCACGGGGATCGCGGCGTTCATCGCCGCGGCCGGCACGGCAGTGTCCACTCTGTCCTCGCTGAACGCGGCCTTCGCCCTGTTCGTCGTACTGGAAGCGGCGACGCCGCTGTAGTCGTGGCACCGGTCGCGGAACCCGGCGGAGGCCCGCAGCACGTGCGAGGTTGGTCCGTTGGTCCTGCCGCGGCCGGGTGAGGTGAGGGGTTCTGTGCCATTGGTCCAGAGAACGGGGGCCGAGTTGAACCATCCGCCCGCCAGATGCTCAGATGGGTCCATCAATGGCGCTGCGGGTCCCTCAGGGGCCTATGCGGCGCTTTTCTCATGTCTGGGCTGGTCCAGGTGCGGAAAGGGGCGGGGCAACTTGCTGAAGGGGGCGTTCGTCGCACAGGATCCGGGTCGGATCCGGCTGCGGTTCGCGTGCAGGGCCGTACTCGGCATCGGGCTCGCCGTCGCGCTGTGCGGGGCGGTGGGGCACTCGCTGGTGGCGGCCATCACCGGTGGCCTGGCTGCGCTGCTCGCACTCTTCACGGTGACCGATCCGACGGTGCGCGGGCAGGCCACCACGACCGCGCTTCTCCCCGTCGTGGGTCTGCCGGTGCTCACGCTCGCCGCTGTGCTTCACGATCTGCCCGTCGCGCGTGACCTGGCGTTCCTCGCTGTCGTGGGGGCGGGTGTGTACGCGCGGCGGTGGGGGCCTCGCGGGCACTCGCTGGGCGTGTTCGGCTTCATGTCCTACTTCTCGGCCCAGTTCCTGCACACCGTGCCCGGCCGGCTGCCCGAGCTGTACGCGGCCGTGCTGCTGTCGCTTGTCGCGTCGTCGGTGGTGCGGTTCGGGGTGTGGTGCTACGAGCGGCGGCTGGTGGCGCCCGTGACCGTCGCGCCTCCTGCCGGGGCGGCAGGGCTCGGGCGGGTCACGACGCGGCAGGCGGTGCAAGCGACGTTGGGGGCGGGCTTCGCGCTCGGGGTGGGGCAGTTGCTCTCCGATCAGCGTTGGTACTGGGCGGTCGGGGCCACCTGGTGGGTATTCGTGGCCACGACCTCGCGAGGCGAGACCGTCGTGCGCGGGTTCCGACGATTCCTGGGGACGGTCCTCGGGATCGGCTTGGGCTTTGCCGTGGCTGTGCCGCTGCACCACGAGCCCGTCGTGGCCGCGCTGGTCGTGGCGCTGAGCGTGTTCGGCATCTTCTACACCGCCGCTGTCTCGTACACCTGGATGATGCTGGCCGTGACCGTGATGGCGAGCATGCTGTACGGGCTGCTCGGCGTACTCGACGCGGGTCTGCTCGTGCTGCGGGTCACCGAGACGACGGCGGGGGCGGTCGGTGCGGTACTGGCGGTGCTCTTTGTGCTGCCGGTAACCACGCACTCGGTGACCGAGGCGTGGGTGGAGCGGGCCTTGCGGTGCGTGCACACGTGCACGGCGGAGGCCGCCGCCAGGCTTTCGGGGAACGAGGACGCCGATCCGCACCGGCGCGTTGCCGAGCTGGAGGCGATCCTCGGCCGGGTGCGCCTGTCACTTGCGCCGCTGGTGCATCCGCTCAACCCGATGAGGGCGCGCAAGCGGCGGGCGCGACACGTGCTGGCGCTGCTCGACGACTGCGCACGCGAAGTACGCGGTCTGGCCTCCGTCGCCGCCGACCCGGAGGCCTCGCACGACATACGGCTCGCCGCAGCCTGCTGGCGTGTGGAGGCGGCCGTCGAGGCCCTCACCGATGCGCCGGTGGACGGGCAGGACCTCCTGATCGAGGACACGACGGCGGCGGAGCCGGCAGGCGCCGAACAGATGCTCGCCCACCTTCACGCGCTGGAGCGGGCTCTGCTCGAACTCGCCGTCCCTCTGCGGAGGTCCATTCGGATTCCGGCGCGCGCCTGAGCCGTCGGGGGCGAAGGGCCGTCGCGTGACGGTCTGCGTCACCCAGCTCCTGCGCGTCTGCCGGCGTCCGGTTCACTACGTGTTCACCTGTACCGCGCTGCCGACGTCGTCGACGGGCCACGGTCTCGTCCACTGCACGGCCTGGAGCGCGCACTCGCCGAACCGGCCGCGCCTCTGCGCACCCCGCCCCGCGCACCCCTCGTCCCGGCCTGACCCGCACCCCTGGTCCAGACCACGCACGAGCACTGCTACGGTCGCCGCGGAAGATCACGGCGGCCGCCGCCGTCGCGATCAGTCGGCGGAGAGAGGCAGTGCGGTGGACAGCAACAACGGTGCCGGGCGGGCATTCATCGGGTCGTTCACCTCGGCGGGCGGGCGTGGCATCACCGTCGCCGCCGTGGACGGGGAGACCGGGGCGCTCACCGTCCTCGGTACGACGGACGCCGTACCCGATCCCTCCTACCTCGCGCTCGGCCGGGGCACCGGCCCAGGCGGCGCGGTTCTCTACGCGGTCAGCGAGACCGAGAAGGGCGCGGCAGCGGCCCTCGACATCAGCCACGACGTCCCGCGGCCCCTGGGGGAGACCCGGCAGGTCGGCGGCAACGGCCCCACCCATCTCGCACTCGCGGGGGGCCATGTGGTCACGGCCAACTACGGATCCGGCAGCCTCACCGTCCTGCCCGTGCTTGCGGACGGCTCACTCGGCGGGGCCCGCTGTGTCCTCGAGCACGAGGGCAGCGGTCCGGTCGTCGAACGCCAGGAGGGACCGCACGCCCACCAGGTCCTCCCCGACCCGTCGGGGAACTGGGTGCTGAGCGTCGACCTCGGCACCGATTCCGTACGGATCTGCGCGCTCGACCCGGACACCGGGGAGCTGCGCCCGCACGGTGAGACGGCGCTGCGGCCCGGCACCGGACCACGGCATCTCGCGTTCCACCCCGCGGGCGGCCACGCCTATGTGCTGAACGAGCTGGAGCCCACAGTCACGGTGTGCCGGTGGGACGCAGCCGCCGGGGTCCTGGAGGCCGTCGGTGAGACGCCCGTGCTGCCCGCGGAGGCGCACGGCGCCGCCGTCCCGGCGAGCTATCCGTCCGAGGTCGTCGTCGCGCACGACGGCCGGTTCCTCTGGGCGGCCAACCGCGGGCACGACAGCATCTCCGTGCTCGCCCTCGACGCCACGGGAGAGCAGGCGTCCCTGGTCACGACCGTGAGCTGTGGCGGGCACTGGCCGCGCGACCTCGCCCTCGACCCCACCGGCCGGCGGCTGTACGCCGCCAACGAGCGGTCGGGGAACGTCACCTGGTTCGCCGTGGACCCGGAGACCGGTGTTCCGGTGCCGAAGGGGTCCCTGGAGGTCCCAGCGGCCTCCTGCGTGATCTTCGCCTGAGGCACGGCAGACGCCCCGGGGCCCGCGAACGGGCCCCGGGGCGTACGTGCGTCACGGGCCGAGCAGGGTACGTCGGCCGTCCCGCTCCCGCGACGGCGGCGCACCCGGGCCTGTGGCGCGGCTCAGTGGACCTGAGCCCCCTGGGCCACCGCCGGAGCGATGCCCAGCGTGGTCATGTACATCGACAGCACCAGCTTGCCGATCGCCGGGTAGGCGCCGAGCGGCTCGGCGCTCGCGCAGCCGGCCTCCTTCACCGCGGCGTCCAGCAGGCCGTCGGCCACCTCGGGACCCACCAGGTAGGGCGCCACGGCCAGCTGCAGCGAGCCGGAGCCCCTCAGCTGCTCGGCGATCGAGGCGACCGAGCCCTCGACGTCGAGCGCGGCGGCCATCACGGGCACCGCGAGCCGCGCGGCCAGCAGCATGCCGGTGATCCCCGCAGCCTGCACGGCCTCCTCGCCGCCCACGGTGGCCAGCACGATGCCGTCCGCGGCCGTGGCCACGGTGAACAGCCTGGCGCGGTCCGCGCGGGCGAGACCGGCCTCGGAGAGTCGCACGTGCAGTGCCTCGGCGAGCAGCGGGTGCGGGCCGAGCACATCGGTCAGCTCGGCCGGAGCAGGGCTGTCCTCGATCGCACGGCGTATCCGCTGCACCCGCGTGCTGTCGGGTCCCGCGAGCAGCGGCACCACGACGGCGGCCGGGCCTTCGGGCTCGGCGACCTCGCGGCCGACGGCCTTGGCCTGCTCGAAGCGCGCGACGCGCTCGGTGGCGGCGTGCGCGAGAACGGAGGCAAGAGTGGGGTACTCGGCGTCGTCACCGTCGAGGTAGCCGATCAGGGCGTTCAGACCGGGGAGCTCGGAGCGGGCGATGCTGATCACCTCTTCGGCCAGACTGCGGCTGGCCGAGGAGGGGGTACCGGGAACGGCAAGAACGAGCGCGGCAGCGCCCTCAGGTGCGACCACGGGCTCCGGGCGGCGGTGCCGTCCGGACTGGCGAGGTCGCGGCATTCGTACAGGCAGGCCGGAAGCGGGCCCAGTGGGGGTGCTCATGGCGCCGCATGCTACTGGTTTTGGGTACCCCGCTGCTCAGGGAGGGGCCGGTCGAGCGTTGTCTGTCCGTATTTATCCGATCAGTGGCTTACCGGTCGACTGCCCCGCTCTGTAGCCCCCTGGGAGGTACCGGTTTCCTGCCCTGACACGGTGACCCGGAGCAGCGTGGGATGGAGCGGCAGCCGAAGACCTCCCGTGGCCAGCGCCTGCGCGATGCGCAGCGCACCGGCCAGCGGGTCACCCGAACCGGGGACGGCCCGTGCGTGCGGCAGCTGCCGCTTCAGTTCCTCGCGCAGCGGTACGAGCAGCGGCTCGCCCATCAGGAACAGGCCACCCGTGAGTGCGACTTCGCATTCCTCGTCGTCCGCCCCGACCTTCGGGCACACGGCGGCGGCCGCTGCGGCAATGTGTTCGGCGGCGTCACGGAGGATTCCCTCGGCGACCGGATCGTGGGCCGCGCACGCGGCCACCTCGGGAGCGAACGAGGCCAGGACCGCGGGCCGGTCAGTACGCGGATAGAGCAGGCCGGGCAGTTCGACCGCCGGGCCGAACATGGCCTCCAGCCGGGCCAGCAGGGCCTGGGAGCCGCCGCGCCGCCCGTCATGGGCGCGCATCGCCGCGTCGAGCCCGGCCCGCCCGATCCAGGCGCCGCCGCCGCTGTCGCCCAGCAGATGACCCCAGCCGTCGGCCCTGCGCCACTGCGTGAGATCCGTGCCCAGGGCGATCAGGCCGGTGCCGCCCGCCACGACCGCGCCGGGCCGCTGTCCGACCGCCCCGGCGTACGCAGTCACCGCGTCGGCGGCGAGCGCCAGCTGCCGAATCCCGAGCGCGTCCGCCAGGGCCGTGGGCAGTTCGGCGCGCAGCTGTTCGCCGAGTGTGGCCATGCCCGCCGCCCCGATGGCCGCGGTGGCGATCAGGTCGCCGCCGCCGTGGCGGGCGAGCAGCAGTCTGGCTGCGGGCAGCAACTGATCCAGGAGGTGGGCGGCGTCGATGCCGGAGGGCCCGGTCCGTACGGGTTCGGCACACACCACGGTGTCCAGGGGGGCGTCCCCGCCCACCGTGCCCAGCGCCACCCTCAGCCCGGAACCGCCCGAGTCGACCCCGAGCACGTACTCCCCGGGCGCATGCCGGTGTGACTCCATGGAGCGGCTCCCGTAAGCAGAGGAATGACGGCGGCAGCCTATCCCCAGGCGCTTCGCGAAGAGCCCGGGGTGTCGCGACGGCCTGTCCGGCCTGCGGGTTCACCGGTAACGGGGGACTCGCGAGGCACCTGCCGTTACGCCGGTAGGGTGAGTCCTGTGACAGCGCGACCTTTGAACGAAGTTGTGGAGCCCGGCTGGGCTCAGGCCCTGGCCCCCGTGGCGGGACGCATCGCCGAGATGGGGGACTTCCTGCGTGCGGAGGTCGCGGCAGGCCGCACCTATCTGCCCTCGGGGGCGAATGTGCTGCGCGCGTTCCAGCAGCCCTTCGACGAGGTGCGCGTGCTGATCGTCGGTCAGGATCCGTACCCCACACCGGGTATGGCCATCGGGCTGAGCTTCGCGGTCGCGCCCGAGGTTCGCCGGCTTCCTGGCAGCCTGGAGAACATCTACCGCGAGCTGAACACGGACCTGGGACTGCCCCGCCCGTCGAACGGCGATCTGACCCCGTGGACGCGGCAGGGCGTGCTGCTGCTGAACAGGGCGCTGACGACCGCACCCCGCAAGCCCGCCGCCCACAGGGGCAAGGGCTGGGAAGAGGTCACCGAGCAGGCCATCCGGGCGCTGGTCGCCCGGGGCACCCCGCTGGTGTCCATCCTGTGGGGCCGCGACGCACGGAATCTGCTGCCGTCACTGGGGGACTTCCCGGCGGTCGAGTCCGCCCACCCGTCGCCCATGTCGGCGGACCGCGGCTTCTTCGGGTCGCGCCCCTTCAGCAAGGCCAACGAACTCCTGACCCGCCAGGGGGCGCAGCCGGTGGACTGGCGCCTGCCCTAGCGGGGACGCGTCACCGCACCGGCCGGCCGGACCCGGGGACCCGTCAGCGCAACGCTCTGTCAGGGGTGGGGGTCGTCCGCCCAACGCCGGAACGACGCCCGGTCGCTGGCGGGGCGAGTCCCTCGGTCACCCGTCGACGACGGCCGCCCGGACGCACAGGACGTCGGGAAGATGCGAGGCGAGCTGCTGCCAGCTGTCCCCGTCGTCCGCGCTCGCGTACACCTCGCCGTTGCGGTTGCCGAAGTACACGCCGGCCGGATCGGCGTCGTCCGTACAGAGCGCGTCGCGCAGCACCGTGCCGTAATGCGCGCCGTCCGGCAGTCCCGACGACAGGGGTTCCCAGCTGCTGCCCGCGTCGGTGGTCCGGAAGACCCGGCAGCGGTGCTCGGCCGGCACCCGGTCGGCGTCGGCGTTGATCGGGAAGAGGTACGCCGTGTCCGCGCGGTGCGGGTGAGCCGCCACCGCGAAGCCGAAGTCGGAGGGCAGGCCCGTGCCGATGTCCGTCCAGTGGTCCCCGGCGTCGTCGCTGCGGAACACGCCCCAGTGGTTCTGGAGGTAGAGCCGGTCGGGGTCGACGGCGTCCCGGCTGACCTTGTGGACGCACTGACCGAACTCCGGGTCCGGATCGGGCAGGAAGACCGCCGACACCCCCCTGTTGGCCGGGACCCAGCTCTCGCCGCCGTCCGCCGTCCTGAAGACACCGGCCGTGGAGACGGCGACCGTGACCGACCGAGGGTTCCGCTCGTCCGTCAATACCGTGTGCAGTCCCTCGCCGCCCCCGCCCGGTACCCATTCGGAGCGCGTCGGATGCTCCCAGAGCGGGCGTACCAGCTCGAAGGACTCGCCCCTGTCCCGCGAACGGAACAGGGCGGCCGGCTCGGTGCCCGCGTACACGACGTCGGGCGCCTCGGGGCCCGCCGGGTGCAGCTGCCAGACCCGCTCCAGTGACGTCCCGGTGAACTCCGGGAACTTCACAGCCGGTTGCTTCGGCTCGACCCAGCTCGCACCCAGATCGTCGGAGTGGAAGACGGAGGGCCCCCAGTGCGCGCTGTCGCCGCCGACCAGCAGCCGGGGGACGTCCCCGCGCTTGTCGATTCCGATCGAGTAGATCGCCTGCGCATTGAAATGCGGGTCGTCGAACTTCCATTCCGCGCCGCGCCTGCGGCCGATGAAGAGCCCTTTGCGGGTGCCGACGGTGAGCAGAACATCGGTCATGACCGAACCTCCCGAAACGCCGTTGTGCCGGATACGGGCCAGTCTGCACCCGGCCACTGACAGCGGCGCGCAGGACGGCTCCGGACACCGCCGCTTCCGTCGTGGGCGGCGGTCCGCGCCCGGGAATCACGGGCGGGGGACCCGGCGTCCAGGTCCGCTCAGGGCACCTTCGGGCGGGTCAGGAGGCGGGTCGTCGCCCCGTCGTCCTCGGTGATGTCACGGACGTGGCGGAAGCCGATCCGGTTCAGCAGGGCGAGCGACGCCTCGTTGGAGGCGTCCACGGTCGCGTGCACCTCGGCCAGGCCCAGAGTGCCGAAGCCATGGGCGACCAGCGTCTCGGCGATCTCGGTGCCCAGCCCCTGCCCCCACGCCGCGGGTGCGAGGGCGTAGACGATCTCGTGGCCGTCCACGCCGGGGGTGGGGGACGGCTTGATCTCCGCGTGCCCGATCGCGAGCCCGCCGCGTCGCACCAGCCACACGTCGAACAGGTCCTGCGCGTACACCTTCGTGAGGAGTCGCCCGAACAGTGCCCGGTCCTCGGCCTCCGGGGACGGGCCGTCGCCCATCCAGCGCGCCACCCGGGCGTCCTGGAAGAGCGCCACGAACTCTTCCTCGTCGGCGGGCGTGTACGGCTCCAGCAGCAATCGCCGCGTGCGCAGGACAGGAGTGCTCATGCCGGGCGACGGTACGTACGTACGCCCGCCGTCGCAACGGGAATGTTCAGTGGCCGCCGCCGGGTGCGGCCGTGCTGCTGCGCACCACCAGGCTGGTGGCCAGATCGACCCGGGTGGTCGCGGGCTGCCGGCCCCGGCCGAGGTCGAGGACCAGCCGGGCCGCGGTCTCGGCCATCTCTATGAGCGGCTGGCGCACCGTGGTCAGCGGCGGCCCGATCCACCGGGTCAGCGGCAGGTCGTCGAAGCCGACCACGCTGAGGTCCTCGGGGATGCGCAGTCCCAGTTCGCGCGCGGCCTCGTACACGCCGAGCGCCTGGAGGTCGTTCCCGGCGAAGATGGCGGTCGGCCGGTCGGCCATGCGCAGCAGCTCCATGCCCGTGGCGTAGCCCGCCTCGTGCTGGAACTCGCCCTCGCGGACCAGGTCGGGGTCGATCGGCAGGCCCGCGGTCTCCAGGGCGGCGCGGTAGCCGTCCACCCGGGCGCGGCTGCACATCATGCGCGAGGGCCCGCTGATGACCCCGATCCTGCGGTGTCCGAGCCCCGTGAGATGACGGGTGGCAGCGAGCCCGCCCTGCCAGTTCGTCGTCCCGACCGACGGGACGTCGTCGCCGGGATCGCCGGCCGGGTCGACCACCGCGTACGGGATGCTGCGGCTGGTCAGCTGGGCGCGCTGGGCAGCGGTGAGGTCCGACAGGACCAGGATCACCCCGACCGGCCTGCGGGCCAGTACGCCGTCCACCCAGGTCTGCCCGGGAGTGAGGCGGCCCGCGCTCTCCGAGAGCACCAGGCTCAGGCCTTCCTCGCGCGCGACGTTCTCGACGCCGCGCACGACCTCCATCGCCCACGCGCTGTCCAGCTCGTGGAAGACCAGATCGATCAGCTGCGACTGGGTCGTGGAGCCGCGTCTGCGGCGGTAGCCGTGCAGCAGCAGCAGCTCCTCCACCTTGGTGCGCGTGCCGGGGGCGACGTCGGCACGCCCGTTCAGCACTTTCGAAACTGTCGGAGCCGAGACTCCGGCCGCTCGGGCGATTTCCGCCAGGGTGGCGGTGCCGTCCGACGACTCGCCGGCAGGCGCCTTCTCCTGATGTGACTGGACGTTTGCGGGGCTCATACAGGGAATCGTAACTGCCCCGTGCCGGGAGGGAGGAGTGGGTCCCGGAGGAAAACTCTCCGCGCCTGACCCCTTGACTGGTCCGAAACACGACCGTACGGTTCCGGCAACATTCGCAAGCAACGCCGAAACATTCGACAGAGGTGCGGTCATGCGGTCGGGAATTTTCACTCAGAGTACGCGTGCGGCGAGATGGACCGCGGCCGGTGCGGCCATGGTCATGGCAGGCGTGCTGGCGGGCTGTGGATCGGGCGGCGACAGCGGAGGTGACGGCGGCGGCACCCTCACCGCGTACGTCTACGGTGACGACGCCGTCAAGATCCAGGAGGCGGCGGTCAAGGAGTTCAACAAGACCTCGAAGGTCAAGGTCAAGCTGATCCCCGTACCGGGCACCGAGTACGTCAACAAGCTGCGCAGTGCCATGGGCTCGCCCAGCGCCCCGGACATCTTCTACAACTGGGGCAGCGGCTCCATCAAGCCCTACCGCGACGCCGGCCAGCTGGTCGACCTGACCTCTACCGTCAAGAACGACGCCACCCTCAAGGACGGCTTCCTCCCGTCCATCATCGAGGCGGGCAGCCTCGACGGAAAGATCTACGGGGTGCCGATGCGCGGCATGCAGCCCGTGATGCTCTTCTACAGCAAGAAGCTCTTCGCCGAGAACAAGCTGGAGGCCCCCAAGACCTGGGAGGAGCTCCAGCACGCCATCACCACGTTCAAGGACAAGGGCATCACTCCCTTCGCGCTCGGCGGCCAGGAGAAGTGGCCCGAGCTGATGTGGCTGGAGTACCTCCTCGACCGGATCGGCGGCCCCGAGGTCTTCAACAAGATCCAGAACGGCGACTCCTCCGCCTGGGGCGACCCCGCGGTCCTCAAGTCCGCCCAGACCGTCAAGGAACTGGTCGACGACGGAGCCTTCGGCAAGAACTTCAACTCCGTCGACTACGGCAGCGGCGCCGCCCCCACCCTGCTCAGCAAGGGCAAGGCGGCCATGCACCTGATGGGCTCGTGGGAGTACTCGACCCAACTCGGCAAGGCACCGGAGTTCGCCAAGAACGACCTCGGATGGGCCAACTTCCCGACCGTGGCCGGCGGTGTCGGCGACCCGGCCAACGTGGTCGGCAACCCCACCAACTACTGGTCGATCAACTCCCGCACCAAGCACAAGGACGAGGCCATAGCCTTCCTCAAGACCATGGCCTCCAAGTCCTACGCCCAGGCCCTCGTTGACAACGGTGACGTACCGACCACGTCCAACGCCACCTCCATGCTGAGCGGATCGCCCAACCCGCAGTTCGCGAAGGACCAGTACGACATGGTCCAGAAGGCACCGAGCTTCACCCTCTCGTGGGACCAGGCGCTGGAGTCCGGTGTCGCCACCCCGATGCTCACCGAGATCAGCAAGCTGTTCGCGGGCAAGTCCACGCCCGAGCAGTTCGTCGCCGCGATGAAGGCCGTCAAGTAACAATGTCCCACGTCTCTTCGTACAAAAAGGTGCGGGGAGGAAGGAAGGCGGCCGCCGGCAACGTCGGCCGCCCCTCGGTCGCCTGGGCCCTGCCCGGCATCCTCTTCTTCACCCTCTTCGCGATCGTCCCGCTGGCGATCGCCGTCTATCTCTCCTTCTGCCACTGGGACGGGCTGAACTCCCCGACCCCCATCGGCATGGACAACTGGACCCGGCTGTTCAAGGACCCGGAGTTCCGCCAGGCCGCCTGGCTCAGCCTGCTGCTCACCTCGGTCAGCTGGGCGTTCCAGACCCCGGTGGCCCTGCTGCTCGGCGTCTGGGCGGCGGGCAAGCAGCGCAGCAGGGCCGTGCTCTCCGCGGTCTTCTTCATTCCGCTGCTGCTCTCCACCACGGCCATCGCGATGCTCTTCCACGCGCTGCTCGACCCCAACTTCGGCGTGATCAAGAAGATCGGGCCCTGGGTCGGCATCGACCCCAACGTCATGGGCTCGTCCACCGGGGCGCTGCTCACCGTGGCGTTCGTCGGCGGCTGGCAGTTCATGCCCTTCCACACCCTGATCTACCAGGGCGGCACCCGGCAGATCCCGCAGGTCCTCTACCAGGCGGCGGAGATCGACGGGGCCGGCATGTTCCGGCAGTTCTTCCACATCACCCTGCCGCAGCTGCGTCACACCATCACGACCTCCTCGGTCCTGATGATCGTCGGCTCGCTGACCTACTTCGACACCGTACTGATCATGACCAGGGGCGGCCCCGGCACGGACACCACCGTGCTGCCGTACCTGATGTACCGGACCGGTTTCCAGACCTACGACCTCGGCTATGCCGCGGCGATCGCGACGGCCCTGGTCGTCGTTGCCACCGCCCTGTCGCTGATCCTCGTGCGCTTCAGCGGTTTCGGGAACATGCGGTCCACCCGGGAAGGTATGTGACGAGATGTCGATCGACACCCGCCCCATGGCGCGCCCCACGTCGCCCGCGACCCGAAGCCGGCAGGCCGCCGCCCGGCGCCGCAGGAAGTGGGGCAACCCACTGGCCGGCCTGGGCTCGTTGGTCTGGCTCGTGCTTGTGCTCGTCCCGCTCTACACGCTGATCTCCTCGTCGCTCATGCACCAGGACGAGGCGCTCAACGGCGATCCGCTGGCCGTCCCGACCAGCCCCACACTCGACAACTACCGCACCGTGCTGGACAGCGGCTTCTCCACGATGCTCACCAACACCGCGATCGTCGCGGTGTCCACCGTGGCCATCGTGCTCGTGCTCGCGGTGCCCGTCGCCTATGTCGCGGTAAGGACCCGGAGCCGGCTCTCCTCGCTCGCCTTCCGGACCTTCCTGCTCGGTGTCGCGATCCCCGCGCAGGCGGTGATCGTGCCGCTCTACCTGCTGATCAGCAAGATGGGCCTGTACGACAGCCTGCCGGCGATCATCCTGCCGACCGCGGCGTTCGCGATGCCGGTCGCGGTGCTGATCCTCAGCGGCACCATGCGCGACGTCTCCGAGGAGATGTACGAGGCGATGGCGCTCGACGGTGCCACGCCGCTGCGGATGCTGTGGCAGCTGGCGATCCCGATGTCCAAGGGGGGCATCAGCACCGTGGCCATCTACACGGCCCTCCAGGCGTGGAACGGCTTCCTGTTCCCGCTGATCCTGACCCAGTCGGAGGAGAACCGCGTGCTGACGCTGGGTCTCTTCAACTTCATGTCCCAGTTCGGGATGAACATCCCTGCCGTGCTGGCCGCGATCGTGCTCTCCGTCGTGCCCATCTTCGCTGTGTACCTCGTGGCACGGAAGGCACTGGTCAACGGACTGATGGGGGTGGGCGGCAAGTAGCGCCTCCATGCCGCCCGTACCACCGCACTCTTGAGAGGAACCCCTGCCGCCATGGCAATCCCCCCTGTCCCGCACGCCCGCAGGACCGAAGCGGCACCGGCCGTCGACGGCCCCTGGCGCGATCCCTCCCTCACCCCGGAGGAGCGGGTGGCCGACCTGGTCCCCCGGATGACCCTGGAGGAGAAGGCCGCTCAGCTGTACGGAATCTGGGTGGGCGCCGACGCCGACGGCGACGGGGTCGCCCCGCACCAGAACGACATGGTCGACCCGGTGGACTGGGACGACCTGACGACCCGTGGCCTCGGTCAGCTCACCCGGCCGTTCGGCACCGCCCCCGTCGATCCCGGCGTCGGCGCCCTCGCCCTGGCCCGCGCCCAGGCCCGGATCGCCGAGGCCGGCCGCTTCGGCATCCCGGCTCTCGCCCACGAGGAGTGCCTGGCCGGCTTCACCGCCTGGGGTGCCACCGCCTACCCCGTACCCCTGTCGTGGGGCGCGGCCTGGAACCCGGAGCTGGTCACCGGGATGGCCCACCGGATCGGCGCCGACATGCGCGCCGTCGGCGTCCACCAGGGGCTGGCGCCCGTCCTGGACGTGGTGCGCGACCTGCGCTGGGGCCGGGTCGAGGAGACCATCGGCGAGGACCCCTATCTGGTGGCCACCATCGGCACCGCGTACGTCCGTGGACTGGAGTCCGCCGGGATCATCTCCACGCTCAAGCACTTCGCGGGTTACGCGGCCTCGGCCGGCGCCCGCAATCTCTCGCCGGTGCGGGCCGGGGCCCGTGAGATGGCGGACGTGATCCTGCCGCCCTTCGAGATGGCCCTGCTGGAGGGCGGGGCGCGTTCGGTGATGCACTCGTACGCCGAGATCGACGGCGTGCCCGCGGCCGCCGACCCGGCCCTGCTCACCGGCCTCCTCAGGGACACCTGGGGGTTCACCGGGACCGTCGTCGCCGACTACTTCGGCATCGGCTTCCTGGAGACCCTGCACAAGGTCGCCGCCGACCGTGCGGACGCCGCCCGGCTCGCCCTCGGAGCCGGCGTCGACGTGGAACTGCCCACCGTCCGCAGTTACGGCGACGTCCTCGTCGCCGCCGTGCGGGACGGGGCGGTGGACGAGGCGCTCGTCGACCGCGCCCTGCACCGCGTCCTGCTCCAGAAGTGCGAACTCGGACTGCTCGACCCGGACTGGTCGCCGCTGCCCACCGCGCTGAAGGGGGCCGACCCGGAGGAGGCCCGCGACACCGTCGACCTCGACCCGCCGGAGAACCGGGCCCTGGCCCGGGAGCTCGCCGAGCAGGCCTGTGTGCTGCTCGCCAACCCCGGCGGCACCCTGCCGCTGAGGGACACCGGGCGGATCGCCGTGGTCGGGCCCCGTGCGGACGACGCGCTGGCCATGCTCGGCTGCTACTCCTTCCCCAGCCACGTCGGCGTCTCGCACCCCGAGTTCGACATGGGGATCGACGTGCCGACGGTGCTGGAGTCGCTGCGCGGGGAGTTCCCCGGCTCCGGCGTCGACTTCGCCGCCGGCTGCGAGGTGGACGGCACGGACACCTCCGGGATCGCGGATGCCGTCCGCCTGGCCGGGGACGCCGATGTCTGCGTCGCCGTGCTCGGTGACCGGGCCGGTCTCTTCGGCCGCGGCACGTCCGGCGAGGGCTGCGACGCGGCCGATCTGTCGCTGCCCGGTGTACAGGGCGAGCTTCTCGACGCCCTGCTGGCCACCGGTACCCCGGTGGTCCTGGTGCTGCTGACGGGCCGCCCGTACGGGCTGGGACGCTGGGCGGACCGGGCGGCAGCCGTCGTGCAGGCCTTCTTCCCGGGTGAGGAGGGCGGTCCGGCGCTGGCCGGGGTGCTCTCCGGCCGGGTCAACCCCTCCGGCCGGCTGCCGGTGTGCGTGCCCCGGGGGCCGGGCGGTCAGCCATGGACGTATCTGCAGCCGCCGCTGGGGCTGGTGAGCGGGGTCAGCAACCTGGACCCGACACCGCTCTACCCCTTCGGGCACGGCCTGTCGTACACGACCTTCGACTGGGAGCAGGGCGATCCCGACCCGGCCGGAATTCCGACCGACGGCTCCACCGACATCGAGGTCACGGTCCGCAACACCGGGGAGCGGGAGGGCGCCGAAGTGGTGCAGCTCTACCTCCACGACCCGGTTGCCCAGACCACCAGGCCGCAGGCACGGCTGATCGGCTACGCCAAGGTCCCGCTCGCCGCCGGCGCGGCCGCCCGGGTCCGGTTCCGCTTCCACGCGGATCTGGCGTCCTTCACCGGCATCGGCGGCCGTCGCGTCGTCGAGCCCGGCGAGCTCGAACTGCGGCTCGCCGCCTCCAGCGACGCAGCCGGGATCCGCCGGACCCTGCGGCTCCGGCTCACCGGCCCCGAGCGCATCGTCGACCACCGGCGACGGCTGGTCTGCGGCACCTCGGTCGAGCCCGTACCCGTACCCGTACCCGTACCGGTGCCTGCCGCGCGCTGACCGGCACCGCCCGCACAGCCGCACCATCCCCTTCGTGAACCTCCCCGCTGCCCGAGCGGCTTCCCCGCCGGATGCGGGGAGGTTCACGAAACTTTCGAAGCATCTTCATCGAACGCGCGTCGATCCCGGCACCCGGTTCCGCGGAAGCCGCGCACATCAGCAAGGGATATGTCATGCGCAAGACAATTCAGGCTGTCGTGATCGGCACCTCCGCCGCGGCCCTGCTCGTCACCTCCTTCACCCTCAGTGCCTCGGCCGCGCCGGAACACCCCGGCTCCCACGGGAAGCCCCGGCCCCCCGTCGCAGACACCCTGGGCAGCCTCGGCGAGCGGGCCGGCGTGCGCATCGGAACGGCGGTCGACATGGCGGCTCTGGCCGCCGACGCGCCCTACCGGGCGAAGGCGGCGAACGAGTTCACCTCCGTCACCCCCGAGAACGTCATGAAGTGGGAGGCCGTCGAGAAGGAGCGGGGCACCTACGACTGGGCCGCCGCGGACGAACTGGTCGACTTCGCCCGAGCCAACGGGCAGCTGGTGCGCGGCCACACCCTGCTCTGGCACAACCAGCTGCCGGCCTGGCTCACCGAGGGCGACTTCAGCGCCGACGAGCTGCGCGCCATCCTGCGCAAGCACGTCACCGACGAGGCCGGCCACTTCAAGGGCCGGATCTGGCAGTGGGACGTCGTCAACGAGGCCTTCAACGACGACGGCACCCTGCGCGACAGCATCTGGCTGCGGAAGCTCGGCCCCGGCTACATAGCGGACGCCTTCCGCTGGGCCCACCGGGCGGACCCCAAGGCCAAGCTGTTCATCAACGACTACAACATCGAAGGCGTCAACGCGAAGAGCACCGCGCTCCACGACCTGGTCGTGGAGCTGCGCAAGCAGCGCGTGCCGATCGACGGCGTCGGCATCCAGGGACACCTCTCCGTCCAGTACGACGCCCCGCACGACATCGCCGACAACATGAAGCGGTTCGACGACCTCGGTCTGGAGACCGCGATCACCGAGGCCGACGTCCGCATCCCGATGCCCTCCGACAGCACCGAGCGGGAGGCCCAGGCCGAGGGCTACGACGTGCTGCTGCGGGGCTGCCTGCTCACCCGGCACTGCACCGACTTCACCGTGTGGGGCTTCACCGACAAGTACTCCTGGGTGCCCTCCACCTTCGAGGGTGAGGGCGCGGCCAACCTCTTCGACGAGAACTACGCGGCCAAGCCCGCGTACAAGGCCCTGACCCAGGACCTGAAGCTCGCCGCGGGCCGGAACTGACGAGGAAACGACGACCGCGGGTACGTCCCGCCCCGGAGGGCTGTTCCGGGCAGCCATCCGTCCAATTTGTCATGAGCGTGAGCAAATAGGAGAGCAGCATGGACGACAACGTCCCGCAACACACCGGCCGCAGAGCGGTGCTGGGGCTCGGACTGGGCCTCACCGCACTCACCGCGACACCCCTCGGCTCCCTCCTCGGCCTGTCCGCCGGGGCATCCGCGACCGGGGGCGGCCTCGCGCTGCGGCCGACGGACCCCGGTGCGTACATCTCGTTCACGTCCCGGCGCGGCGGCTTCGCACTGGTCAGGAACGGGCGTGCGGCCCCGATCCTGGTCAGCGACCGCGACTGGGCCGGTGTCGTCCGCGTGGCGGGGGACCTGCGGAGCGACATCGAACGGGTCACCGGCGTCCGTCCCGCGCTCTCGCGCGGCGCGGCGCCCAAGGGGCGCGAGATCACCATCATCGGGACCGTGGGACGCAGCCCGCTGATCGACGGACTCGTCGCCCGGGGCAAGCTCGACGTCTCCACGATCCGGGGCAAGTGGGAGACCAGCCTCCAGACCGTCGTCGACGAGCCGCTGCCCGGGGTGGACCGCGCATTCGTGATCGCGGGCAGCGACCAGCGGGGCACGATCTTCGGTACCTACGACGTCTCGCGCGGGATCGGTGTCTCGCCCTGGTACTGGTGGGACGACGTGGTTCCCGTGCAACGGGACGAGATCCATGTGCTGCCCGGCCGGCACACCCAGGGCACCCCGGCGGTGAAGTACCGCGGCTTCTTCGTCAACGACGAGAACCCGGCGCTCGGCACCTGGGCTCCCGCCTACTTCGGCCCAGGCAAGGCGCCGGGTTTCGAGGGCGGGTTCAACGCCGACTTCTACGCCAGGATCTTCGAGGTCATGCTCCGGCTCAAGGCCAACTACCTGTGGCCTGCCGTCTGGGGGCGCGCGTTCGCCGAGGACGACCCGCTCAACCACGCCACCGCCAAGGCGTACGGCGTCGTCATGGGCACCTCGCACGAGGCCCCCATGATGCGCGGCATCGAGGAGTGGAACCGCCACGCGGTCGCGGCTGTGCGCGACAGCTCGGGCACCGTCACCACCCCCGGCCACGACCCCTACGGCGGTACCGGCGAGTGGTCCTTCCGCCGCAACGCCGAGGCGATCAAGGCCTACTGGGCCGACGGCATCCGGCGGATGAAGGACGAGGACTTCGAGGGCGTCGTCACCCTCGGCATGCGCGGCAACGGCGACGTCGGCCTCCCCGACGGCGACGGCATCGAGCTGATGACCGAGATCATCGCCACCCAGCGGCAGATCCTGGCCGAGGTCTCCGGCAGGGACGTCACCACCATTCCGCAGGTCTGGACGCTCTACAAGGAGGTCCAGCGCTACTGGGACCGCGGGCTGCGGGTCCCCGACGACGTCACGGTGGTGCTCACCGACGACAACTGGGCCAACATCCGCAAGCTCCCCGACCTGGAGAACGA
Organism: Streptomyces sp. NPDC002809; assembly: GCF_040295435.1. Taxonomy (NCBI): domain Bacteria; kingdom Bacillati; phylum Actinomycetota; class Actinomycetes; order Kitasatosporales; family Streptomycetaceae; genus Streptomyces; species Streptomyces sp. NPDC002809. The sequence goes on along the minus strand of NZ_JBEOVJ010000051.1, from coordinate 20,552 downwards.
CGCCCGCGAGGGCGGTTACGGCATGTACTACCACTTCGACTACGTCGGGGTCGGCCGCAACTACAAGTGGGTGGACACCGCCTCCCTGCCCAACATGTGGGACCAGCTCCACCAGTCCGTCGCCTACGGGAACCACGGACTGTGGATCACCAACGTCGGCGACCTCAAGGGCAACGAACTGCCCACGCAGTTCTTCCTCGAGTACGCCTGGAACCCCGGGCGCTGGACCCTGGACCGGCTGCCCGAGTGGGAGGAGGGGTACGCCCGGCAGAACTTCGGGGAGAAGCAGGCGGCCGACGTGGCCGCCGTACTGCGCGCGTACGCCCGGCTCCAGTCGCGGCGCAAGCCCGAGCTCCTGAACCGGAAGATCACCGTCGACGCGGCGAAGGACCCGGCCACGGACAGCTCGGCGATCGTCCACGACGACCGGGCGACGCCGTTCAGCATCGTCGACTACCGCGAACTGGAGCGGGTCACCGAGGAATGGCGGGTGCTCGGGGCCCAGGCCGAACGGGTCGGGCGCCGGCTTCCGGCCTCCGCCCAGGACGCCTGGTACGAGCTGGTCGGCTACGAGGTGCAGGCGACCGCCAATCTGTACGCGCTGCGCGAGGCCGAGTTCACCAACCTGCACTACGCCGCACAGGGCCGGGCCCGCACCAACGTCCTCGCGGCCGCCGCCGAGGCCCGGCTCGCCGATGACCTGGCCCTGGCCGACCGCTTCAACAGCCGGGTCGCGGGCGGCAAGTGGCAGGGCTTCCAGACCCAGCCGCACATCGACTACGGCGACGTGGCCCGCTACGGCCCGAACGCCCCCTGGCAGCAGCCCGAGATCAACAACGTCGCGCTCAAGGACGTGCTCTTCCCGGCGGTCAAGCGCATCGACCTGCCGGCCGGCGCCGAGATGGGCGTGGCCGTGGACGGCTCGGCCGCATGGTGGCCGAACGAGCAGAGCCCGGCCGTGCTGCCGGTCTTCAGCCCGTACCAGAGCCAGCCCGCCCAGTACATCGAGGTGTTCAACCGGGGCGGTGCCCCGTTCGACTACCGCGTGCACACAGGTGTCTCCTGGCTGACCGCCGACCGCGTCCGGGGCCGGGTCGACCAGCAGGACCGGATCACCCTGCGCGTCGACTGGGCCGGGGCTCCGAAGGGGGTCACCGAGGTCCCGGTCACCGTCAGCGGGCCGGACGGGGCGGAGGTGGTCGTCAAGGCGGTCGTCGACCGGCCGGCGCTGTCCCGCTCGCGCCTCGACGGCTTCGTCGAGGCCAACGGGTACGTCTCCGTCGAGGCCGACCACTACAGCCGGGCCGTCGACGGCGGCGGCATCAGCTGGCAGCGCATCCCGGACATCGGCCGGACCGGTGCGGGGATGGAACCCTTCCCGGTCACCGCCGCCCGGCAGACGCCGGGCGGCAACAGCCCGCGGCTGGAGTACCGGGTCAGCCTGTTCACGACCGGCCCGGTCACCGTCCACGCGTATCTGTCGCCCCGCAACAATCCGCTGCCGACCGACGGACTGACGTACGCGGTCTCCTTCGACGACGCCGCACCGCAGCCGGTGAACGTCACCAGGGTGACGGGCGCCGACGACGGCACGATGAACGCGCAGTGGGCCCGCAACACCTCCGACAACGTCAACATCACCAGTACGGTGCACCACATCACGGGCGCCGGTGTGCATGTGCTGAAATTCTGGATGGTCGACCCCACGGTGGTGCTGCAGAACCTGGTGGTCGACACCGGCGGCCTCAAGCCCAGCTACCTGGGCCCGCCGGAGAGCCTCAGGCTGCACTGAGAAGCCCGGGGCCCGGGCAAGGGGAGAGCAGAGCGAATGAAGAGCGGCAACGACGACACCGGTGCGCCGGCCGACCGCCTGGAGATCACCCCCGTCGGTGCGCAGGTCGAGATCAGGGCCGGCACCCCGACGGGAGAGCTCTCGCTGATCTGCACCCCTGCCCGGGCCCGGGAACTGGCCACCGCTCTCGTCCTCGCGGCGGAGGAGGCCGAGTGCGCGCGGTCGGCGGACCCGGTCACGGTCAGGGCGGACGAGCTGCGCCGCGGGGACGTGCGCGACGGCGACCGCGCCATGACCGTGGACGCCGTCCGGACCGACGGTGCCACCACCCACATCACCTGGAAGTCGGGCGCCGGTCGCAGCTGGAACCAGCTCTACGACGCCGACGCCCTCATCACGCTGCGCCGCCGCGGCCGCCGGCCCGGGGCCTGAGCCCGGGGGCCGCCCGCGTTACCGTCCGGGTGCCGCCCCGTCCCGTCGCGCGCCTCCAAGGTGTCGGGCGCACCCTGGAGGGGAGGCTCCGGAGGTGAGCGCCATGACACAGACGGCTGTCGGATGGCACATCGAGCTGGAATTCGAGGAGGACACCCACCGCACCCGCGCGGCCGCGCTCGTGCGGCTCTCCGACGGGAGCGAGGTCCGTGCCCACGGCTATGCCAGCCGCCACCCCTCGGACTCCGAACAGCCCAGGGTGGGCGAGGAGATCGCAGGGGCCCGTGCACTCAACGAACTTGCGATGAAGCTGCTGACCAAGGCCCACGACGAGATCGACGAAGCGTCCGGCCGTACGTCGTACCCGCTGGCCTGAGGGGCGTGGTTCCGAGGCTCCGTTCCGTCTTCTTGTACGAGAGGCGTCGTAATTTGACGGACGTCGTAGTACGGGATGTATCGTACTAGCGATCCTTCCGTACCCGGCGAAACGGAGTCAGTCGTGAGTGCCCTTTTCGAGCCCTTCACCCTGAGGTCGCTTGTCGTGCCCAACCGGGTATGGATGGCACCCATGTGCCAGTACAGCGCCGCTGCGGAGGGGCCCGACGTGGGTGTCCCCACCGACTGGCACTTCGCGCATCTGGCCGCGCGCGCCACCGGCGGCACCGGTCTGATCCTCACCGAGGCGACGGCCGTCAGCCCCGAGGGGCGCATCAGCCCGGCCGACCTCGGCATCTGGAACGACACCCAGGTCGCGGCGTTCCGCCGGATCACGGACTTCGTCCGGGCCCAGGGCGCGGCCGTCGGAATCCAGCTGGCGCACGCCGGCCGTAAGGCGTCCACCGCGGCCCCCTGGACCGGTGGCGGACCCGTCGGCCCCGACGCGCACGGCTGGACGCCGGTCGGCCCCAGCCCGCTGCCCTTCGACACCGGATACCCGGTGCCGCACGAGCTGACCGTCGACGAGATCCAGGCAGTCGTCGCCGACTTCCGCGAGGCCGCGCGCCGCGCGCTCGAAGCGGGCTTCCAGGTCGCCGAGGTGCACGGAGCGCACGGCTATCTCGTCGGTCAGTTCCTCTCGCCGCACAGCAATCACCGCACCGACGAGTACGGCGGCAGCTACGGGAACCGGGTCCGCTTCGCTCTCCAGGTCGTCGATGCCGTACGGGAGGTATGGCCCGATGACCTGCCCGTCTTCTTCCGGATCTCCGCCACGGACTGGCTCACCGAGAACGCCGAGGACGAGCGCGAGGGCTGGACCGCGGACGAGACCGTGCGCCTGGCCGGCGAACTCCGGGCACACGGAGTCGACCTGCTGGACGTCTCCACCGGCGGCAACGCCCCCCGCGCCCGCATCGCGACCGGTCCGGGCTACCAGGTCCCGTTCGCCGAGCGTGTGAAGCGGGAGACCTCGCTTCCCGTCGCGGCCGTCGGCCTCATCACCGACCCGCAGCACGCCGAGAAGATCCTCGCCGAGGGCAGCGCGGACGCCGTGCTCCTCGGGCGCGAACTGCTGCGCAGCCCGTCGTGGGCGCGGGACGCGGCCCGCGAGCTGAGCGGTACCGTGCACGCCCCCGAGCAGTACGGCTACGCGATCTGACCGAACATCCGGAACGCTCCTCCGCCCTTCTCGCCGCTCCCGGCCGGCCGTCCCCCGACGGCCGGTCCGGAGCGCGCGGGGAGGGCGGTTGGGCGCGTGCCGTCCGGATCGCGGCATCCATTCACCGTGCGTTCACCCGGGATGGCGGCTGAGGCATTCCCTCCTGCGCCGCGGGGACCTACGCTCGGCCGCGAATCGATCACTGTTGCCACCGGCCGGACCCCGGCTGGTGACAACGTTGTCCGAACTCCCCGGAAGGTACCGCGACATGCCCCCAAGACCGCTGACCGCGACTCGGCGCCTCGCCGCGCGAACAGCCGCCGTGGTCGTCACAGGCACGCTGGCCGCCGCAGTGCTGCCCCCCGCCGCCGAGGCCGCGGCGCCCGTCATCCGCCCCACCGCCTACGTGGACCCGCTGATCGGCAGCGCCAACGGCGGCAACACCTTTCCCGGTGCCACCCTCCCGTACGGGATGATCGCCTGGTCGCCGACGAGCACCACGGGCGACCAGACCAGCACCGGAGCCGCGAACGGTTACGAGTACGGCGCCACCCGGCTGCGCGGACTGAGTCTCACCCATGTCAACGGCGCCGGATGCAACCCCGGCGCGGCCGGTGACATCCCGGTCATGCCGTTCGTCGGGGACGTCACCTCGTCGCCGTCCGCCGACACCAAGGACGCCGTCTACGCCTCGAACTTCTCGCACGACAACGAGCGCGCCGTCCCGGGCCGTTACACCCTCGGTCTCGACTCCGGTGCCACCGCCGACCTCGCGGTGAGCCGGCGCGCCGGTGTGGCCGACTTCGCCTTCCCGGCCGGCAAACCCGCCAACCTCCTCTTCCGGGTCTCCAACTCGCTCAACGGCAGCGAGGACGCCCAGGTCCTGATCGACACCGCGCACCGCAAGGTCACCGGCTCGGTGCTCACCGGCGCCTTCTGCGGCCGGCGCGCCAACGGCGGTACCAACAACCGCAAGAGCTACTACCGTCTCTACTTCAGCGCCTCCTTCGACCGGGCCTTCTCCTCCACCGGCACGTGGAAGGACGGCACGCTCGCCCCCGGCTCGACCACCGGCAGCGGCGGCGAGGGCTACGCCACCGGAGCGGACCGGGCGGGCCGCGGATCGGGCGGCTGGGTCGGCTTCGACACCACGTCCGACAACGACGTCCACATGCGGATCGGCATCTCCTACGTCAGCCGGGCGGGCGCCGAAGCCAACCTGAAGGCGGAGATCGCCCCGCGTGCGGGGGTGGACGACGTCGCGGCCGCCGCGAGCCGCACCTGGGACCGGGAACTGAACTCCGTACGCACGGGCGGCGGCACCGAGGCCCAGCGCACCACGTTCTACACCGCGCTGTACCACTCCCTGATGCAGCCCAACCTGGTCAGCGACACCGACGGCCGCTACCCGGGCATGGACGGGCGGCCGCACCGGATCGAGCGCGGACAGGGGGCGCAGTACAGCAACTTCTCCGGCTGGGACCAGTACCGGGCCCAGATACAACTGCTCGCCCTCCTCAGACCGGAGATCGCCGGGGACTTCGCCCAGTCGCTGTACAACTTCGCCCGCCAGAACGGCGGCGTGTGGGACCGCTGGGTCCACATCAACGGCGCCACTCATGTCATGACCGGCGATCCCACGGCGGCCACCCTCGCCACGTTCTACGCCATGGGGGTGCGGAACTTCGACTACGAGGGGGCGTACGAGTCGCTGGCGCGTCAGGCGACCGTCCCCGTCGACGACGGGCTCTCGGACGCCGGCTGCCCGGGACAGTGCACCGGGCAGCGGCCCAATCTGGCCCAGTACCTGGAGTCCCACTACGCGCCGCAGGACGTCTGCCACTGCTGGGGCGGCGCAGCCGAGACCCTGGAGGACGCGATCGCCGACGCCGCGCTCGGCCGCTGGGCGCACCTGCTCGGGCGTGACGCGGAGGCCAAGGCGTTCGAGGAGCGCGGTGGCTGGTGGCGCAACGTGTACAACCCCGCAGCCACGGACGGGGCCGGCACCGACGGCTACATCCAGGCCCGCAACCTCGACGGCTCCTGGGTCACGCCGTTCGGCCCGGGCAGTGACCGCGGCTTCGCGCAGGGCACCAGCGCCACGTACACCTGGATGGTCCCGCAGGACGTACAGGGTCTCGCCGAGGCGATGGGCGGCCGGGACGTCGCGGCGCGTCGCCTGGACGGCTTCTTCCACAAGGCGGACGGCTCCTGGTCGGTGAAGGGCGGCGACGCGCTGCGCTACGACCCGACGAACGAGCCCGGCATCCACGCCCCTTGGCTCTACAACGCTCTCGGGCAGCCGTGGAAGACCCAGGAGACCGTACGCGAGATCCTGAACACGGTCTACGGCACGGGACCGCGCGGTCTGCCGGGCAATGACGACCTGGGCACCATGTCCGCCTGGTACGTCTTCTCCGCGCTGGGCCTGTACCCGCAGACGCCGGGCGGTGGCGAACTGCTGCTGGGCGCGCCGCTGTTCCCGAAGGCGGTGATCGACCGGCCGCACGGCCGGGACATCACGATCACCGCCCCGGCGGCCGACGCGGCGCATCCGTACGTCGACGCGGTGACGGTCGACGGGCGTGACCACGACCGGTCGTGGACGGACGCGAGCCTGTTGGCCAGGGGCGGGAGGTTGGCTTTCCGGCTTTCCGGGACGGCCGATACCTCGTGGGCCACGGCCCCTGCGGGACTGCCGCAGTAGTCGCACGGTACCTCTGTGCCGGATCCCCGCCCCCGGGCGCGTGGATCCGGCACAGGCTTGGAAGGGGTCCGTCCCGGCTAATTTATATCGTTGAAAATTTCCTGTGCACGACTGTTGTTTTGCGTTTGGTGCTGTGGCTCAATGTTCGATTGTGTGCTGCGCCTCACAGGTTCGAGGCGCTTCAGCTCTCTCGACAGGACGACGCCTTGAGACGACAAATGCCCCGATCCCGTGCCGTGTTCAGGACGGTGGCCTGCGCCGCCGCGCTTCTGATACCCGTCGGCGCCACCCTGGTCCCGGCCGCCGCGGCCACCCCGGCCACAGCTGCCACCACCGCCTCGGCGACCACGTCCGCGTTCGCGGCCGCCGATCCGGCCACCACCGTCCACGGGCTGAAGGGCGAGTACTACAGCATGTCCGCGCCCGGAGCGCGGGACTTCGACAAGCTCGGCGGAGTCGCCCTCGACCCGCAGATCAACTTCCCCGGCCTCACCGGCACGTTCGAGTCCACCACCGGCCGTACCGAGAACACCACCGCCCGCTGGACCGGCAGCATCACTGCCCCCGAGGACGGCGACTACACGTTCGCGGCGAGTGGCGACAACGGCTTCCGGCTCTTCATCGACGGCCAGGTGGTCATCGACCACTGGGAGCCGGACTGGGACAACGAGCAGACCAGCAAGCCGGTCGCGCTCAAGGCCGGTGAGCCGCACACGTTCAAGCTGGAGATGTTCCAGGACACCGGCGGCGCGAACATGTTCCTGCGCTGGTCCAGCCCGACGCTCGCCAGGCAGATCGTGCCCGAGTCGGCCTTCACCCCGCCGGCCGACTTCGAGGTCTACCCCGTCGGACTGAGCGTCGCGGACGACGGTGTGAAGCTCCAGGCGGTCTTCGAGGACGAGGTCAGTGACTTCGCGGCGCTGGGGGACCACCTCACCGTCGAGGCCGACACCTCGCCGATCCCGGTGAAGTCCGTCGCCCGCGTGCCCGGCAACGCCAAGGCGCTGAACGTCACCCTGACCGGGCCCGTGCAGAAGGGCCAGCAGGTCCGGGTCGGGTACGACGGCGAAGCCGGTCTCCGGGTGGGCGGCGAGGCCGTCCCGCAGATCAGCCGCACCGCCACGAACCTGTCCACGCACCGGCTGACCACCACCTGGGGCGACAAGCTCGACCGCAACCACCCGCTGCCCGAGTACCCCCGGCCGCAGCAGGTGCGCGATGCGTGGAAGAACCTCAATGGCCCGTGGGAGTTCGCCGGAGCCGCGGCGGGCGAGCAGCCCGTCTTCGGGAAGACCCTCGGTGAGCGCATCACCGTCCCGTTCCCCGTCGAGTCGCAGCTCTCGGGACTCGAGCGCCACGAAGACCACATGTTCTACCGCAAGCTCGTCACCGTCCCGAAGAACTGGTCCGTAAAGGGCGACAAGGGCGACAAGAGCGGCAAGGCCAACCGGCTGAAGCTCAACTTCGGCGCCGTCGACTACCAGGCCCGTGTCTGGGTCAACGGCAAGCAGGTCGCCGAGCACACCGGCGGCTACACCGCTTTCAGCGCGGACATCACCGACGCCGTCAAGGGCAGCGGCCCGCAGGAGATCGTTGTCGCGGTCACCGACACCACCGGACCCGACCAGCCCACGGGCAAGCAGTCGGCCAGCCCCGGCGGAATCTTCTACACCGCCTCCTCCGGCATCTGGCAGACCGTCTGGATGGAGCCCGTCGCCCCGGCCGCCGTCGACTCCCTGAAGACCACTCCGGACATCGACAAGGGCCGGCTCGCCCTGACCGTCAACTCCTCGGACGCCTCGGACTCCGCCCGGATCACCGCCGTCGCCCGCGACAAGAAGGGCAAGGTCGTCGGCAGGGTCACCGGCCCGGCCAACCGTGAGCTGAGCCTTCCGGTCGCGAAGCAGCATCTGTGGACGCCCGACGACCCGTACCTCTACGACCTGGAGGTCACGCTCAAGGACGGCCGCTCCAAGGACACCGTCGACAGCTACTTCGGTATGCGGTCCTTCGGTGTCGCCGAGGTCGGCGGCTATCAGAAGCTGGTCCTCAACGGGAAGCCGTTCTTCTCCCTCGCCCAGCTCGACCAGGGCTTCTACCCCGACGGCCTGAACACGGCGCCCAGCGACTCCGCCCTGCTCTTCGACCTGAAGACGCAGAAGGACCTGGGCTTCAACTCAGTCCGCAAGCACATCAAGGTCGAGCCCGCGCGCTGGTACTACCACGCCGACCAGCTGGGTCTGCTGGTGTGGCAGGACTTCGTCTCCGGCAACCTCACCGGCGAGAAGGGCCACAAGGCCTTCCTCGACCAGGGCGCCGAGATGATGGAGCAGCTGCACAACTACCCCTCGATCGGTGCCTGGATCGTCTTCAACGAGGGCTGGGGCGAGTGGGACCGCACCGAGACCGGAAAGATCACCGAGGAGGTCCAGGCCGCCGACCCCTCCCGTGTCGTCAACGCCCACAGCGGTGTCAACTGCTGCAACTCCAAGGGTGATTCGGGCAAGGGCGACATCATCGACCACCACGACTACAACAACACCGACCCGGCGTTCCCGGATGACAACCGTGCTGCGATGGACGGTGAGCACGGCGGCTTCACCCTGCGGATGCCCGGCCACATGTGGCCTGGCGCGCCCACCGCGATCTACAGCGGTGTCGCGGACAAGGACGCCCTGACCGCCAAGTACGTGGAGAACACCCGCACCCACTACCTGGAGGCGGCCGGCGCCGAACTCTCCGGCTCCATCTACACCCAGGTGACCGACCTGGAGAACGAGCTCAACGGCCTCTGGACGTACGACCGCCGCGAGATCAAGGTCGATCCGGCCCAGGTCCGCAAGATCAACCGGGAGGTCATCGCCGCCGGTGCGGCCGCCGGCGAGCGGGACGAGATCAAGGGCGGCGGCGTCTGGTCCCTGGACGAGAACGAGGGTGCCAAGGCGGCCGACAGCGGGCCGAACCACAAGGACCTCACCCTCTCCGAGGGAACGTCCTGGGCGCCCGGCGTGCGGGGCTCCGCGCTGAAGTTCAACGGCGAGGGACAGTTCGCGCAGACCGACGGCCCGGTCGTCGACACCACCGGTGACTACACCGTGTCGGCCTGGGCGTCGCTGGACGCCCTTCCCGGCAACTACGCGACCGTCGTCAGCCAGGACGGGCGGCGTCAGGAGAACCCGTTCTACCTTCAGTACGGTCAGGGCGGGTTCGCGTTCTCCACCCCGGGCGCCCACCGTGCCCGGCTGGAGATGAAGCCCGAGCTCGGCCAGTGGTACCACGTGGTCGGCGTACGCAGCGGTGACGAGATCAAGCTGTACGTCGACGGCAGGCTCGCGGCGACCGCGGCAGCCGGGACCGCCGATGTCAGCACCGGTGCGCTGTCCGTGGGCCGCGCCAAGTGGTCCGGTGGGAACACCGACTTCTGGAACGGCTCCGTCGACCAGGTCGCCGTGTACGACCGGGCGCTGACCGGCGACGAGGTGAGCGCGCTGCACGACACCGAGCAGCCGTAGCCACCTGCTGTTCGCGAAGTGGCGAAGAGCTGAATACCCAGCCGCTGCCCGTTGTCGCGCCGTGCGACAACGGGCAGCGGCACCGGTGGAATCGGCAGGCTCCAGCCGGTTCAGCGGGCCGGGCGACGAGGCCGGTCTGCCGGCCCGGACGCGGTTTCCCGTGCTCGCGTCGGCCTGTTCCGCGTCGGCCTGTTCCGCGTCGGCCTGCGCCGTGCCGGAGCGAAGCAACGGCACCCGGGGTGACCGGCGGGTGGTCCAGGAGCAGCCACGAGACCGACGCTGCGACGCGGTCCGGGCTGCTTCAGGCTGCGCGGCGCGTTCAAGCGCTGCCATGCGGTTCAGGCGATGAGCAGGCGGAGGCCGAGATCTGCCGCGTCGAGGTCGGCGAGGCCGCTGTTGCGCTCGTCCCACCGGCCGGAGTCGAGGTCGTCGCGGAGGCTTCGCACCGCCCGCTGCTCGGCCTCCGGCCCGACCCTCGTCCACACCGACATCGCACGGCGTACGTGATCCTCCAGATACGCCCCCGGACGGCGCCAGTACGCCTCGAACAGGCCGTCGGCGCAGTCCCACGGGACGGGCACCGGCTCAGCGCGGGCGCCGATCGCGTCGGCCATCCCGCCGAGCGAGGGAAATTCCGCGAGGACGGCGGCGAACTCGGGCAGGTAGTCGCGGGTGAGCCAGAACCGGTCCTGCCATCCGGGCTCGTCGGTGTCGAACGTGAGCACCACCACGCGGCGGGCCACACGCCTCATCTCGCGCAGCCCCACGATCGGGTCCCCCCAGTGGTGAACCGTGGAGACGGCCATCGCGACGTCGAAGGAACGGTCCTCGAACGGCAGGCCCTCCGCGGCGGCGGCCACGCACGGCGCCGAGCCGGCAGGCCGCTGTCCCCGCATGACCGCCGATGGCTCCACCGCGGTGACGTCGCGGTCGACAGGCTCGTAGGAGCCGGTGCCGGCCCCGACGTTCAGCACCGTCCGCGCGTCCCCGAGCGCGTCCCGGATCTGCGCGGCGATCCGTGGCTCGGTACGCCGTGTCGCCGTGTAGGCGCCGCCGATCGCGTCGTACAGCCGTGCACCGAGCATCCCCAGTTGCTCCTCCGGTGTCACCTTCAGTCCCTTCGCCCGTGCCTCGAGTTCCCTGTCGATGGCCGCCACCACGGCGTCGGCGCGATCGCGCCGCTCCAACTGCAGCCCACGCATCCGACGCAGGTGCGCGATCGTGTCGGTGGAAGGGGCGCCGACCAGTTCCGCGACCTCCCGCAGCGCGAAGCCCAGCCGTCGGTAGGCCAGTACCTCCCGCAGCCGCTCCACGTCGCCCGCCGAATAGGCCCGGTACCCGGCCGGGGTCCGCGCCGACGGCCGCACGAGCTTGATCTCGTCATAGTGATGCAGCGTGCGGACGCTCACGCCTGCCAGCTCGGCCACGCGTCCCACGGTCCAGTGATCATCCACGGCACCGACTATGCAGCCTGACGCCGCGTGAGGGTCAAGAGCCTCAGGGACAGCCCTTAGGGGTGCCGGACATGGCGAAGGCAAGGAGAGAACTCTCTCCTTGCCACTCTCAACATATAGCGCGCCGGGGGGCTTGCCGCAAGGCCCGGGCCATGGCGCAGAATCGTCGGCCGGTGCCACAACCTGCGGAAATCGGAGCGCGACGTGTGTGTGTTGTTGTCGACGTACGGGGGACGCGGTGACGTCGAATCAGTGCGGGGACCGGCAGTGCGGTCGCGCGTGCAAGGGTCGGTGGTCCGGGAACGCGTGCCGCCCGACTTGTCGGAGGTATGGCGACCGGGGACGAGGACGTGCTCGGCAAGAGGCTCGACGGAGTGGGAGGTGCCGGTGATTCGACCGGCCACCGCAGTACGACGGAGCACGGCTGTTTCGGAGGTATCGCAATGACTGAGCAGTACGTGCGGGATCTGGAGGAGGCCGACGAGACGCAGGTCGCGGTCGTCGGCGGCAAGGGCGCGCACCTGGGCGCGCTGTCGCGGATCGACGGCATCCGTGTGCCGGCCGGCTTCTGTGTGACGACGGACGCCTTCCGCCGGATCATTGCGGAAGCGCCGCAGATCGACGACCTGCTGGAGCGGCTGTCGCACGTGGACCCGGACGACCGGGAGGCCATTCGCACGCTCGGCGCGCGGATCCGCCGGACCATCGAGGGGATCACCGTCCCGGACGATCTCGTGGCGGCGATCACCCGTGCGCTGGCCGGACTCGGCGAGCAGGCCGCATATGCCGTCCGGTCCAGCGCCACGGCGGAGGACCTGCCGACGGCCTCCTTCGCCGGCCAGCAGGACACGTACCTGAACGTCGTGGGGCCGGCGGCGATCGTCCAGCACGTCAGCCGGTGCTGGGCCTCTCTGTTCACCGAGCGGGCCGTGACCTACCGCCGGCGCAACGGCATCGACCACCGCACGGTCCACATGGCCGTGGTCGTGCAGCGGATGGTCTTCCCGCAGGCGGCCGGCATCCTGTTCACGGCCGACCCGGTCACGGGCAACCGGACGGTCGCCACCGTGGACGCCGGCTTCGGCCTCGGCGAGGCACTGGTCTCCGGCGTGGTGAACCCGGACGTCTTCAAGGTGCGGCACGGCGAAGTCGTCGCCAGGACGATCGCCGTCAAACAGCGTGCCGTTCACGCCCTGCCGGCCGGCGGCACGCAGGAGGTGGCGATCGACGCGCGGCAGCAGGGGCAGCCGGCGCTGACCGACGCGCAGGTCGTGCGGCTCGTACAGCTCGGAAGGCAGATCGAAGCGCACTTCGGCCGCCCCCAGGACATCGAATGGTGCCTCGCCGACGACGAGTTCCGGATCGTTCAGAGCCGGCCGATCACGACGCTGTTCCCCGTCCCCGAGGCCGGTGACCAGGACAACCACGTCTACGTCTCCGTCGGTCACGGGCAGATGATGACCGACCCCATGAAGCCGCTTGGGTCCTCCATGTGGCAGCTGACGGCCATGGTGGCGATGCACGAGGCCGGCGGGAGGCTGTTCGTCGACGTCACCCGGCGCCTGGCCTCGCCCGCGAGCCGCGCCGGTCTCCTGGACGCCATGGGGAAAGGCGATCCGCTGATCAGGGACGCCCTGGAGACCGTCCTGGACCGCGACGACTTCGTCCCGTCGCTTCCGGACGCGGGGCCCGGCGGGCCGCCTGCCGGCGGTGCGCCCGCCCCGGTCGAGACCGATCCGGCCGTCGTCACCGAGCTGATCGAGCGCAGCCGGGAGTCCGTCGCGGCCCTGGAACGGGACATCCGGACGAGGACCGGACCGGCGCTGTTCGACTTCCTGCTGGAGGCCTTCGACGAGCACAAGCGCGTCCTCGGCGACCCGCTGAGCATGCAAGTGATCATGGCGGGGATGGAGGCCACCTGGTGGCTCAACGACAAGCTGCGGGAGTGGCTGGGCGAGAAGAACGCGGCTGACACGCTCACGCTGTCCGCACCCGACAACATCACCTCGGAGATGGGACTGGCGCTGCTCGATGTCGCGGACGTGATCCGTCCGTATCCGGAAGTGGTTGCGTTCCTCCGGGGCGTCGAGCACGACGGGGACGAAGCCTTCCTGGGCGGACTTGCGAAGTTCGCGGGCGGGACCGGAGCACGCGACGCCATCGAGGCCTATCTCGACCGGTACGGCATGCGCTGCGTCGGCGAGATCGACATCACGAGGCCGCGGTGGCGCGAGCGCCCCGCGACGCTCGTGCCCGTGATCCTCGACAACGTCAGGAACTTCGAGCCGGGCGCCGCCGGGCGGCGCTTCGAGCAGGGGCGGCAGAAGGCACAGGAGAAGGAACAGGACGTGCTGTCACGCTTGAGGGCCCTGCCGGACGGGGACCGGAAAGCGGACGAGACCAAGCGGATGATCGACCGGGTCCGCACCTTCATCGGGTATCGGGAGTACCCGAAGTACGGCATCATCAGCCGCTATTTCCTCTACAAGGAGGCCCTGCTGGCGGAGGCCGACCGCCTCGTGCGGGCCGATGTGCTTCCTGAGAGGGAGGACATCTTCTTCCTCACGTTCCAGGAACTCCATGACGTCGTGCGCTCGAACCGGGCGGACCACCGGCTCATCCAGCAGCGCAAGGACGCGTTCCGTTCGTACCACGCGCTCACCCCGCCCCGGGTGCTCACCTCGGACGGTGAAGCCGTCACCGGGGCGTACCGGCGCGACGACGTGCCGGCCGGCGCCCTGGTCGGTCTGCCGGTTTCCGCCGGGACCGTCGAGGGGCGGGCCCGCGTCATCCTTGACATGGCGGAGGCCGATCTCGAAGCAGGCGACATCCTGGTCACGGCCTTCACGGACCCCAGTTGGTCGCCGCTGTTCGTCGGCATCGCGGGGCTGGTGACGGAGGTCGGCGGCCTGATGACCCATGGTGCGGTGATCGCCCGGGAGTACGGCCTGCCCGCTGTCGTGGGCGTGGAGCAGGCCACCCGGCTGATCCGGGACGGGCAGCGGATCCGTGTGCACGGAACCGACGGATACATCGAGATCCTGCCGTGAGCGACCACATCGGGAGGCCCGTCCGTGGGTCCGGTCACCGGGCAGCGCCGAGAGATCATGACCACCCTCACGACCGCCACCGGCGAGGCGCGCACGACCCGGATTCGCAGCCGGTGCACCCGCATGGCGACCGGGGGCACCGGGACGGCACGGTGTGTGAGGATCGAGGAAGGGGAGGGACGGAGATCCGTCGCCGTGGTGAGGACGACCTGGTCGCATGCGTCGAGGCGCTGGCGACCGTGCACGAGGCGGACCGCTACCCGGCCGAGTGGCCGGCGGATCCGGGACGCTGGCTGACGCCCGACGGCATGCTGGACGCCTGGGTGGTCACGGCCGGCCCGGACGTCCTGGGGCATGTGGCACTGACCCGTACCGACCACGTCCTGGCGGTGCAGGCGGGACTTCCGCCGGAGGAACTGGCCTCGGTGGGCCGGCTGTTCGCCACGGCGTCGGCCCGCCGCCGAGGCGTGGCGCGTGTGCTGCTCGGCACCGCGACGGCGGCTGCGGCAGCCGAGGGCCTGCGACCGGTCCTGGAGGTGGAGGACGGCGGCAGGGCTGCGATCGCCCTCTACGAACGCATGGGCTGGCGCCGTGTCGGCAGCCGCCCGGGCGACTGGACGACGGCCGACGGCCGGACGGCGCTGCTGCACACGTACGTGGCCCCGGCCGGAGCGACGCGGTAGAGCCACGGCCCGGATACGACGCGGGAGCGTCGGGTCCGGGCCGTGGCCGGGGGCAGGTGGCGTCAGGTCACGGCGCCCAGGGTGCCTCCACCGCCCAGGTGGTGTCCTCGGCGAAGGTGGCCGCGTTGTCCCAGGCTTGCGTACCGCCCGCCGTGGCCAGCCACACCTCCGAATCGATGTGGCGCAGATAGCTGCCCGGCAGGTTGGCGCTGGACAGCCGCACCCCTCCCGTGCCGGCGACCGCACACCAGGTGGCGTCGGCCTTGAAGAGCGCCGAGCCGTCGTCGGCGTCGCGCCTGACGCGGAAGTCCCGGTGCCGGAGGTACTCCCCGGGATAGTTGCGGGACTCCAGCGAGTAGCAGCTGCTGTTGGCCAGCCCGGTGACGATCTTCCAGGTGGCGTCGCTCTTCAGCAGCGCACTGCCGGCTCCGTCGACGACCGCGGTGAAGGCGAGTGCGTCCCGGTGGCGCAGGTACTTGTCGGTGTACCCGGGGGTCGTGACCCGGAGGGACTTGTACTGCCCGGTGGGCAGGGTCACCGGTGGGGCGGGGTTCCGAGAGGCGTTGATGAGGGCCTGGTTCGCGGCTCGCACCCGTGTCGTGTCCACCTTGACCACCTGGCGGTCGTAGGTCAGCAGGCCGTTCGCCTCGTTCTCGACGTCGGTGATCTCCGTGTAGACGGAGGCGGAGAGCCCTGCGGGCAGCTGTCCGACACGGATGCTGTCGAGCAGTCCGACGAACCGGTTGTTCAGTGCGGAGACGCTTGCCTGGTCCTCGTAGCTGAAGCCGCCGCCGGGGAACCACTCGTGGCCGGGAACCTTGTGGCCGAGTCCGCCGAACTCGCCGAGGACGGCCGCCCGGGTCGCGGTCGGCGCGGTGTTGCCGGGGCCGACGTAGATGTGGTTGTCGACCACGTCCCCGTTGCCGCCGTCCACCGAGCCGCAGCAGTTGACCCCGCTCATGTTGTTCACCAGCCGCGACGGGTCGTACGTCTTCACCTCGCTGGCGATCCGTGCCTGGTCGTACTGCCCCCAGCCCTCGTTCTGGTCGACCCACATCACCAGCGAGGGCGAGCTGCGGTGCTGGTCGACGACCGCGTGGAACTCGGCCTCCCACTGTGTGCGGGCCGCCGCGTCGGGGCTCTTGCCGGTGTCCATGGCGGGCATGTCCTGCCAGACCAGCAGGCCGAGCTTGTCCGCCCAGTAGAACCAGCGCTGCGGTTCGACCTTGATGTGCTTGCGGACCATGTTGAAGCCGAGGTCCTTGTGCGCCTGGAGATCGGACTTCAGGGCGGCGTCGGTCGGCGCGGTGTAGATGCCGTCCGGCCAGTAGCCCTGGTCCAGGGTGCCGGTCTGGAAGACGAACTTCCCGTTCAGCACCGGGCGCAGGACGTTGTCGACCTTCGCCACGGCGATCGACCGCATGCCCGCGTAACTGCTGGCCGAGTCGGTGACCGTCGACCCGTCGAGCAGCTCCGCCTTCACGTCGTACAGGAACGGGTCGTCCGGGCTCCACAGATGCGCGTTCGGGACCGGAACGGAGATCTCGGATCCGACGGTCCCGGTGGCGGTCCCGACCACGTTGCCGCCGCTGGAGAGGGTTACCCGGGCACCGCGACCGGCCGCGGAGGCGCCCTGCACCTTCACACGCAGGGTGCTGCTGCCGAGGTTCGGTGTCATGTCCAGGCGGGTGATGTGGGCCGCCGCGACCGGTTCGAGCCAGACCGTCTGCCAGATGCCGGAGGCCGCCGTGTAGAAGATGCCGCCGCCGCTGTGCGGCTGGACGTCGTTGATGCGCTGTTTGCCGACGGCCTGGCCGCCGGTCTGCGTCGGGTCGTACACGGAGACCACGACGGTGTTCGACCCGCCGTTGAGCTGCGGGGTGATGTCGTACGCGAACGAGTCGTAGCCCCCCTTGTGCATCCCGGCCTGGGCGCCGTTGACCCACACGGTGGTCTGCCAGTCGGATGCGCCGAAATTGAGGACGACCCGGCGCCCGCTCCAGTCGGCGGGCACGGTGAAGGTGCGCTTGTACCAGAGCTTGTCGTTCTCGGTGATCTTGCGCTGGATGCCGGAGAGGGCGGACTCGGCGACGAACGGCACCCGGATCTGATCGGAGAACGAAGCCGGCTGCCCGGCGTCACGGCCGGTCACCGCGAAGTCCCAGATACCGTTGAGGTTGGCCCAGTCGGGGCGCGTCAGCTGGGGGGCGCGGGTATTCGGGCAGCGGCTTGTCGACGGGGACCTGGCTGGTCCACGGCGTCGTCATGGGAGAGGGCTTGGGGGCCCAGGACGCGGCGCCGGCCTGCGTCGACCCGGCCCCGACCAGCGCGGTGGACACCAGCGCCAGCAGTCCGGTCGTGGCGATCGCGCGTCTCCACCAGGGCCCTCGGCCGGGCGTACGTAAACGGCTCATCGGTCGTCTCCTTCGTTCGGTCGGCCCCCGCATGGGGGAACTCCCCGCGCCGGGCGGTGCGGGGAGCGGTGCGGGATTGCGTGGAACAGTCAGGGGTCAGACGAGTTGCCAGAGGTGGTCGTCGGTGCCGTTGTCGTCGAACTGGACGACGTGGGCGCTGTCGGCGGTGGACATGTTGTCGACGCCGAGGACCTTGCCGGAGTGGCGGTTGCGGATCCGGTACCAGCCGTCGCCCTCGGGGACGAGCTGCCAGTCGTGGTCGTCGGTGCCGTTGTCGTCGAACTGGACGACGTGGGCGCTGTTGGCGGTGGACATGTTGTCGACGCCGAGGACCTTGCCGGAATGGCGGTTGCGGATCCGGTACCAGCGGTCGGAGAGCCAGGGTTCCGCGGCCGGATCGGCCGTGGGGAAGGACGTGATGCGCAGCCGTGCCGCACCCATGGGGACGAGAGTGATCTCCTCCACGGGCTCGGTGCTGCGGGCCGGACCGTCCTGGAGCGGGGCGACGACATGCTCGGCGTCCGCGGTCCATTCCGGGATCCGGCGGGCCTTCGCGGTCATGG
The DNA here is from genome assembly GCF_040295435.1 of Streptomyces sp. NPDC002809. Classification (NCBI taxonomy): domain Bacteria; kingdom Bacillati; phylum Actinomycetota; class Actinomycetes; order Kitasatosporales; family Streptomycetaceae; genus Streptomyces; species Streptomyces sp. NPDC002809. The sequence goes on along the minus strand of NZ_JBEOVJ010000051.1, from coordinate 2,348 downwards.
TCAGCGGGGTGCCGTCGAGCGTGAAGGGGTTGGCGTCCCTGATATGGCGGACCGTGTGGTGGCGCAGCGAGGAGGCCGGCTTCCGGTCGTCGAGGACGAGCCCGTAGTTCCACGGACTCGTGGCGTGCACCGCGTACTCCGGGAACCGGTCGGTGCCGCCGATGCGCTGGTACTCCTCACCGATCCGCAAGGAGTACGTGAGCGGACCGCGGTCCACGCTCACGGCACCGTGGTTCTGCTCCCAGGTGCGGACCGTGGTCCTCTGCGGGAAGCGGAGGGTCACCTTGTCGCCGTCGGCCCAGGTGCGGTCGACCCGGGTGAAGGCGGGTCCGGCGGGGGCGTCGACCGGAGTCCCGTTGACCGCGATCTCCGGGCTGTCGCACCAGGCGGGAACGCGCATCACCAGCGGGAACCGCAGGCGCTTCGGTGACTTCAGGGTCAGGGTGACCGTGTCCGTGAAGGGGTAGCCGGTCTCCTCCGTGACGGTGACCTCGGTACCGTCCGCGACCTTCGCCGTGACCTCGCAGCTCGCGTACATCGCGGCGGCGAGACCGCCGTCGGGGGTGGCTAGCCACAACTCCTCGACGAAGTAGGGCCAGCCCATGCCGTAGTTGTGCGGACAGCAGCGGTACTGGTCGACGCCGGGCAGGAACGCCTGCATGGCGAAGCCGTTCTGGAACTGCCGGCCGCTCTTGGGCACGTTGTCGAGATCGACGCTGTTGGCGCTGGTGACGTAGTGGACCGCCCTGCCCGACGGGTCGAGCGAGGCGGGCAGCGAGTTGAACGCCAGTTCCTCGCAGCAGTCGGCCCAGAGCGGGTCGCCGGTGATCCGGGTGAGCAGCTGATGGCTGGCCATGAACTCGACGATTCCGCACGTCTCGAAGCCCTGCCGGGGATCGCCGTGCCCGGGGCGCGCGTTCTCGTCCCCGGCGAAGCCGCCGCCGGGGAACTGGCCGTACTGGTCCATGGCCTTGCCGTACGTCCCGTACGTGTTGCGGGTGTCGGCGGCCGAACCGCTGCGCAGCGCGTACTGGGCGGGCTCGCGGAAGCCCTGCGCGATGTTCACGTTGTGCAGGTTGACCAGGTTGTCGCCCCAGTCGGCGCCGTTCGCGTGGATCTTGTCGGCGAGGTCCAGGAGGAAGGCGTCGCCGGTGCGGTTGAAGAGCCAGAAGACGCTGTCCAGGCCGTCGCCCCAGCGCAGCGCGATCCAGCTCGTGTTGAAGGCGCCGGGTCCCTGCGCGTTCATGTACCGGAAGAACCGGCTGAGGAAGGGGATGACACGGGTGTCGCCGGAGTACTCCTGCCAGGAGCGCAGGGCCTGTACCAGCGGCAGGAAGGGCCAGAAGTCCGGGCCGCCGTTCAGGGACGTACGCAGCGGCTTCGGTCCGAAGAAGCCGTCGGACTGCTGGGTGGCGAGAATCGCGTCGAACCAACGGCGCACGGCGGCCAGGGCCTTGGCGTCACCGGTCACGATGGCGAGGTCGGTGTATCCGCGCAGCCAGTACGGGACCTCCTCCCAGCCGCCGAGCTCGGGGCGGACCCACCCGGTCGCGGTGAAGTCCAGGAAGTGCGAGAACTCCTCGTAGCGGCCGCACAATCCGTCCAGCTGGAGCTTCAGCTGTCCGGCCAGCCAGCCGCGCGCGGTGACGCGGCCGGGCGGGAGTCTGAGGAACGCGGTCGGGTGCAGGGGTGCGGCATTGGGGGAGTAGTGGCCGCCGGCGGCCGGTTTCGCCCGGTGCTCGGCCGCGGTCGCCGTGGTGGCCCAGCGGCCGTACGCGGCGGTGGTGGCGGCGACGGTGGCCAGCGCACCGGCCATGAGTTGTCTGCGGTTCAGGGGCATGGAGGGCTCCTGCTCTCGGCCGGCCGTCCGGGGCTCCGGCTCGGGGTCGGCACATGACATGTGCGGGGCTGCCATGACGCCCATCGGCCCCCGGGGCGGATTCCGGACGCGCGCATGGCAAGGCGCGCCGTCGCGACCGGAGGAGTGGCGCGCGACACCGTGCTTGCAACGTTGGAAAAATGGGTACCGGCGGTATGACAGCACGTCGTCAGGCGACTGTCCAGGGGTGCGGCGGCAGCTGGTGGGGCGGGAGCCGGACACGGCGCCGCGTGACTCCGACACATTTTGGAAACGCACCGACAACGCTCTTGCCGCCTGTGCCGCGCCGCCTATATAACGTTGTAAACCGAGCCGCCGAGAGGCCGCGCAGACTCTCACGACCGCAGTTCGTCCAGCTAAGGGCTGTCCCGTAGTCCCTGGCGGGCGCGCGACGACAGCTACGGCACCTCGCCGCGTTGTCGGAACGTCCGAATACATCCAGTATGCGGACGCTCCTCCGCCTTGCGAT
>NZ_JBEOVJ010000050.1:0-58363 GCF_040295435.1 Streptomyces sp. NPDC002809 | reverse complement strand
CGGGGGGGGGGGGGTGCGGGGGGGGGGGCCGGCCACGGCCGGACTCGCTGACGCCGGGCCTCATGACCGCCCCGCATCGCACCTGGGCTGTGTGGGGATGCGCTTGAGGGGCGCCGCGCGGCGGCCACAACTCCTCGGTGAACGTCACAGGGCGGAACCATCGGGGAGCGTGAACGCGTAGGCGCGCTGCGCTGCGCAGCCCTGGCAGGTACCGGCGAACCGGGAGAGGAGGTGATCCTCCGTCCGGGAGATGATGTTGCGCCAGAAGCAGCGGAACTCCCCGCATGCGCAGGACCGTTGACTGACCTCGGTGAATGCGCTGGTGTTGGAGTCGTGGCCGTCCTCGGCCGGCGGCTGCGGGAGTGCGTCGCCACTTCCGGCCTCGGGCAGTCCGAACTGCCTCCGCCTCCACGCAGCCTCTTCGGAGGTGAGGAGACCCTGCCCGGCGCATTCGAGACACCGGCCGGGCCCCGCGTTGCTTCCCGAACACCAGCATCGCCCGTAGCCGCCGCTGCCACCGCTGTAGGGCCTGCCTTCGCAGAGCAGGCACACCCCCCAGCCATGACAGTCGTCGCACAGGACACCACTGGCCGTGCTGAGCGTGAAGGGCGGCTGACCCAACTGCCGTTCGGTGTACACGACCGGCGTCCAGCCGGTGAACGACAGGATTCCGGGCCCGTCGCCCTCGTAGACCCTGACCTCGAAGTCTTCGCGCCGGACCACCGCCCCGCTCTCCCCGGCATGCTCCGGAGACCGTTGACGCACGTCCCAGCCGGCCGCGTTGAAGACGTTCAGGACGTCGTCGAAACGGGGGAACGAGGGACGATCGTCCCCGCCGACGCAGACAAGAATGAGGAAGCGGTGACCGACCGGCTCCGGGTCGCGCAGCCGTACCGGGTCCGTCCACTCACGGACCACCACCGGGCGGCGGTCCGGGTACAGCGCAGAAGCGATCTCCAGCAGTTCCCCTTTGAGCCACACCGCGCTCTCCGGAACGGCGAGCACGCCGCCAGGTCCCTGTTCGTCAGCCGGATCGGTCGTATCGGCCATGGTGAGGTGTCGCCGCCCCTCTTCCGCTCGGAAACGCCCATGATGATCCCACCGCACCGCCCCTCCGCCTGACGGCGAGTAACGCTCACGGGCCGACGCCATGGGACGGACTTCCACCTCGATGATGGCCGACTGCTTCCCCGCCCCTGCCTCTGCCCAGGCGAGGGAAGCCCCGAGGGGTACTGGTCCACGCCCGAGCGGCCCTCGTGATCCCCTGTTCCGTCAGTGCGTTCAAGGTAGTTGACCGCACCTCGGCCTGCCGGAGCAGGCTGGAATGTGTGACCCCGCCATGGGCCGGCGGGACCGCCGCCCCTGCGGGTCGGGAGCCGAAGGTCCCGAGCCGAAGGTCCGGAGCCGAAGGTCCCGAGCCGAGGGTTGACCTCAAGTCGGGTTGTGCTTCTAGGTTCGGGTGCACCGATGTCGACGTACCCGAGAGGACGAGCCATGAGGACGCTGGTGTTGGGAAGGGCGCCCGCCAGAGTGACGGAGGTGCTGGCCACGCTGCGCGCGGACGGTTTCGAAGCGGAGGGAGTGAGCACCGACGAGGAGGCCCGGAAGCTGTTGGAGACCGAGGAGTTCGCTGTGCTGATCATTGGCGGGGGTGTGGAGCCGGACTCCCGCGCCGCGATCAAGGAGTTCGCGGCGGAGCACCGGGTGCGGCGGGTGATCGACGGCGCGCTGTCGGAGCCCTTCGACGCCTACGTGCGGCGGGAGTTCGAGCCACTGATCCGGGAGGTGGCATCCGAGGACTGACAGCCGGTCCGCCCTGGCGTTCGGTCCGGCGAAGCCCGCACCTGCGCAGCACCGACCGGACGAACCGCTACCGGCTCCGTCCGGTGGACCACGGGCGGAGTCGGAGTCGCGTGTCGTGTGTGGTGCGCCGTGTGTCCATGGCTGTGCGGGTGCGGGCTTCGCCCGGGACGTCAGGCGAACGCAGTCCTCAGCGCCGACCACGCGACCTTGGGATCAGCCAGACCGTGGTAGATCGCAGGGATCTCCTTGTCCACGCCGAAGTGGTGGTAGATGGCCGTCATGGCCCCACGCACGGAGTACTCGACGGTGAAAACGACGTCCTCGGGAATCTCGACGAACTGCCCGAGGAAGGCGAAGTTCTGCGCACCGGCAGGGACGACGAGTGGCCGGTCGCCGACAACACGTCGCTGGAACTGCGCGTCGATGTAGGGCATCTGGACGGTGGTCACCTCGGTGGTGGCACGGACCTCGTCGGCGATGTCGTCGAAGCCCAGATGACCGAGGAGTTCGTCGAGGATCTCCGCGCCGGTGCAGTCGTCCATCTTCTTCGGCACGTGGTCGCCGGGAACATCCCCGAACAGCGAGTACCCCCACAGGGTGTACGTGTTCTCCGGCTGGTCGCGGAAGTGCGGCTGGGCCGGCACGACGACCGACAGCAGCCAGCGTGAATCCTTCCACGTCATCAGGGCGCCCTCGCCGGGCACGTTCCCGGTGTACTCCTGGATGCGGTCCAGGAGGGCGCGGCCGGTCATGGTGAGGGTGAAGGACTCCCACTTCGTCTCGTCGATGTTGCCGCAGAAGGCGGTGGGACGGCCGAAGTCCGGTGCCTTTTTGGCGATCGACTCCCACAGTTGCCAGGAACCGTCCCGCTTGTCCCGGACCAGCTCCGGCACGGTGGCGCGGTCTCCGTAAGTGGTGTCGGAGGTCATCGATCCGATCGTCAGGAATGCGTAGTCGTCGTCGCCGAGTTCGACGCTCTCCGCCGGGGCACCCGCGCGCTCCAGCTGCAGCCGCGAGACGCGACGGGCATCCGGACCGGAGAACTCGACTCCGGTGACGGTCACCCCGAACTCGGTGCGTACACCTTGAGCTGTGAGCCACTCCTGGACCGGGCGGATGACGGAGTCGTACTGGTTGTACCTGCTGCGCCGCACACCGGACAGCGTGTGGATGCGGTCGAATTCCTGGACGAAGGCGAGGAAGTAGCGCTTCAGCTCGATCGCCGAGTGCCAGGTCTGGAAGGCGAACGTGGTGCGCCACATGCACCAGAAGTTGCTCGCGAAGAAGTGCGGCTGGAAGAAGTCGTCGATGCGGCGGGCCCCGATCACCCGCTCGGGCAGCGCCAGCAGCCGTGTCATGTCGGCGCGGTCCCGGGCGTCCAGGCCCAGCCGGGAGGCGTCGGCGATCGTACGGTCGCCGTTGATGATCCGTGCCTTCGCGAGGGTGGGGTGCTCGATGTTGAACGCGAGCATCTCCTGGCGTACCGAGACCGCCGCGTCGTCCAGGGTCGGAATGGACTCCAGCAGATTCCACAGGCAGACGTAGTGCTCCTCTTCGAACATGCGGCCGCCACGGGTGACGTATCCGCCCTCGGCCGTGGGTGCGGGCGCCCCGTCCATCGACCCGCCCGCGATCGGCAGCTGTTCGAGGATGTGGATGTTCTGCCCGGGCACCTCCGCGTCCCGTACGAGGAACGCCGCCGCGGCAAGGGAGGCGATGCCTCCGCCCACGAGGTAGACCTTCGAGTTCTTCGATGCGGGCACGTGAGGACCTCCGGTTCGTCGGGCACGGGGCGCGCACATCCCGTCCCCTGCCCGGACGTGCACGCCCGGGCAGGGGACGGGATCTGGCATCAGGGACCTGGGATCTGGGATCAGGGGGTGACGATGGGGAAATTGGGTTCGGCGGTGTCGAGGAAGCCGACGAGCCTCTGGAGGACTGCGGGGTCGCCCTGCGTGGTGATGCCGTCGAGCCCATGGCCTGCGACGACGCCGAGCAGCTGGGGCTTGGTCAACGACAGGGTGAGGTCGGGGCTGCCGGTGGTGGGGGCGCCTTCGCTGGTGCGGTAGGTGAGGGCCCCGTTGGACAGCGTCAGGTGCCAGGTGCGGCCGAGGTCGGTGAGGTGCCAGTCCATGGTCAGACCGGTGTCCCAGGCGCGGGGGCCGTCGATGCGGATGGCGAGGGTGTCGATGACCTGGTCGACGGAGAGCGCCATGGCCATCTCGGGGTTGCCGAGGTCGATACCGGTGGTTGCCAGGGTGCCGCGGAGCTCCATCGCGGCGGTGAGGTAGAAGTTGCGCCAGGTGGCGTTCTCCGCGCCCTGTCCGAGCCGGTCGTAGACACCGGCCAGGGCCTCGCGCGCCCCCGCATGGCCGGGTTCGGCGAAGACCGCGTGGTTGAGGAGGGTCACGGCAAAGCGCAGATCATCGGCCTCCGCATACTGCTGCCCCTTGGCCACCAGGGCCTCGATGCCGCCGTAGTCGGCGGTGAACCGCTTGGCCAGCTCGGTCGGCGGGTGCTCCCACAGGTGGGCGGGGTTGCCGTCGAACCAGCCCATGTAGCGCTGGTAGATCGCCTTGACGTTGTGGCTGACCGATCCGTAGTAGCCACGGGCGGCCCAGTTCTTCTCCAGCGCCGGGGGCAGGGCGAAGCCCTCGGCGATCTCCGGACCGGTCTGCCCCTGGTTGAGCAGGCGCAGGGTCTGGTCGTGGAGATAGGCGTAGAGGTCGCGCTGGGCGCTGAGGAACGCGGTGAGCTCCTGCTCACCCCAGGTGGGCCAGTGGTGCGAGGCGAAGACGACGTCCGCCTGTCCCTCGAACATCACGAGGGCCTCGTTGAGGTAGTGCGCCCAGATGCGGGAGTCGCGGACGACCGCGCCTCGCAGGGTGAGGACGTTGTGCAGGGTGTGGGTGGCGTTCTCGGCCATGCACAGTGCCCGGTGGTCGGGGAAGAGGAAGTTCATCTCCGAGGGGGCTTCGGTGCCGGGGGTGAGCTGGAAGACGATCCGCACCCCGTCCAGGGTGAGTTCCTGACCGGTGTGGGTGATGTCCACGGTCGGGGCGACGAGGCTGACCGTACCCAGGGAGGTGGCGTTGCCCAGTCCGCAGCCGATCTGTCCCTCGGGGTTCCTGGGCAGCCGCATGCCGTACATGAACACCCCGCGGCGGCTCATGGCGTTGCCGGCGTACACGTTCTCCGCCACGGCGTGCTCCATGAACCCGGACGGCGCGATGACGGGGATGTCGGTGACCCCGTGAGGGACGATGGCGCGGGACCCGCCGAAGTGGTCACCGTGCGAGTGGGTGTAGATCATCGCCGTCACCGCGCGCTCACCGCGGTGTGCCCGGTACAGGGCCAGACCGGCCGCGGCGGTCTCCACGGACATCAGCGGGTCGATCACGACGACGCCGCTCTCCCCCTCCACCAGCGTCATGTTCGACAGGTCCACGCCCCGGACCTGGTAGATGCCCTCGGTCACCTCGTACAGGCCGCTGCGCGCACACAGCCGGCCCTGACGCCAGAGGCTCGGGTTCGCGGTGTCGGGGCAGTCGGCGTCCATGAAGTCGTACGCCGAGGCGTCGAACACCACCTTTCCCGACTCGTCCTTCACGACCGGATCCGGCAGCGCCGCGATGAATCCGCGATCGGCGTTCTTCTCCGCAGTGGTGTCCTCGAACGGCAGGTCACTGACACGCATGGGCTCTCCCCGGCTCATCTTCATGAACACGTACGCAACCCATTCACCTGCACAGACCACTCGGCCGCTCGGACGAGTAGCCCGTACGGGTGGCACCCGCCGGTGCCACCCGCACCACTCGGGCCCGACGGGGCACCGCGTGCACGCGCCTGCTCGACTGCCTCACCCCGCGGTCCGCCGGACCTGACCCCAGGGTTCGCGCGCCGACAGCCGCCACCGGCCTTTACTCCGTGCGGAGCGCCGTGGCCGTACGGGTCTTGGCCGCCCAGCCCGCCGGGAGCATCGCGCCCAGCACGGCGATGGCGATGCCGGCCAGGCCCAGCAGGATCAGCTGCCCGGGCTCGTGCACCTCCAGGATCGACGGCGGCAGATCGGTGCCCCCCGCGTGACCCATCACCGCCAGCACATAGCCGTCAGCCCCAGCGCGAAAGTCGCCGCGACCGTGCCGAAGGCCACCGCGAGAAGCAGTGCGAGCGCGCGGACCGGGTGGGCGAAGGGGCTCGAGAGGCCGTACGGTCAAGACGCATGCTGGCCGCATCCTGTCGAAGCTGGACCTCCGTGACCGCGTACAGGCCGTGGTCCTCGCGTACGAGACAGGGCTGATCGTCCCGGAGAACGGCGCCTGAGCGCTTTCACGCGTGAGGAGTCGGCGGTGCCGGGCCGGTGCGACGGGTTCCCGTCGAGCCCGGATCTCCGGCGTCCGTTGTCAGGTGAAGTGCCGGCCCCGGTGGGTCACGGCGGGGGATCTTTTGTCTCGCCAAGGGGTTACGCAGGCAACCTTCCGTGGGCGCCGACCGTCATGTACGGCATGAAAATCTCATTTCTTATACACAACGCATATGGGATTGGAGGGACGATCACCACTACGTTCAACTTGGTTCGAGCGCTGGCCGATCGGCACGACGTGGAGATCATCTCGGTGCTCCGGAGCCGGGAACGGCCGAACCTCACACCCGACCCGCGCGTGCGGCTGAGGGCCCTGGTGGATCTGCGGCACGAGAAGAACGACCCGCGGCATCTGACACCGGCGAAGGTCTTTCCCTCGTCCGAGTACCGCTACCGGGAGTACAGCGCGCTCACCGACGAGCGCATCAGCGAGACGCTGGCGTCGCTCGACGCGGACGTCGTCGTGGGCACCCGCCCCGGCCTCAATGTCCACCTGGCCCTCCAGGCCCCCGCCCGGGCGGTGCGGGTCGGACAGGAACACCTCACGCTCGACAACCACCCGCCGCGGCTGCGCAACGTGCTGCGCCGGATCTATCCGCGCCTGGACGCGATCACCCCCGTGACGGAAGCCGACGCCGCCGCCTACCGACGCAAGATGCGGCTGCCGGGCGTACGGGTGCAGGCGCTGCCCAACAGTGTCCCGACCCCCACCCTCCCGCCCGCGGACGGCCGTGAGCGCGTCGTGGTCGCCGCCGGACGGCTGGTTCCGGTGAAGCGTTTCGACCTGCTGATCGAGGCCTTCGCCGCGGTCGCCGCACAGTATCCCGACTGGAAGTTACGCATTTACGGCAGAGGCGAGGAGCAGGATCGGCTGCGTGGACTCATCGACCGGCTCGGGCTGTACAACAACGTTTTCCTGATGGGTGCGGTGGCCCCGATGGAAGCCGAGTGGGTCAAGGGCTCGATCGGGGCGGCGACCTCCGGTTTCGAGCCCTTCGGTATGACCATCGTCGAGGCGATGCGCTGCGGGCTGCCTGTCGTGAGCACCGACTGCGCGTACGGTCCCGGCGAGATCATCGCCCCGGGTGAGGACGGCAGGCTGGTTCCCGTCGGAGACCGGGACGCACTGGCCGGCGCCCTGCTGGACCTCGTCGGCGACGACGAACTGCGCCGGCGCATGGGGCGCACCGCGCTGGAGAACTCCCGGCGCTACGCCCCTGCCCCCGTCGTGGCCCAGGCCGAGCGGCTGTTCGGGGAACTGCTGGCGGCCCGGAGCGCGGGGCGGCCGGCGCGCGGGACGGAACATGCCCTGGTGAGCAGCGGTTACGCGACCAGGGACACCGTGCTCGTCGCGGCCGGCAGTGTCGTGAGGGCCGTACGGAAGGCGCGGCGATGAGCGGCAGTGACGGCGGGGGCGTGAACGGACCGGTGGAGAAGCCCCGCGGGGAGGTGACGGTGGACGATCAGGGGCGGTTGCTCGTACGCGTACGGTTGCCGCTGCCCGCCTCGGCACGTCCCCGGCTGCTGCTTCAGCGGCGCCCGAAGAAGGGGAAGCCGGAGGAGACCGGCCGCTACGTCGAGCTGGAGCCCGCGGGACAGGACCAGTGGCGGGCCGTGGTGGAGGCGGCCCCTGCTCTCGATGAAGGCCGCTGGGATGCCTACGTCGTGGACGCGCCGGGGGATGAGCGCACACCGTTGCTGTCCGGCCTGCGTGATCTGCGTGCACTGGTGTCCGGCGGCGACGGGCGGGCCACGCCGGTGGCGGTCCGGATCCCGTACGCCACCGAGGACGGCCGGCTCGCCGTACGGGCCTGGTGGCGGGCCACGCACGCGGAGGCCGGCCGGATCGTCCTCGCGGGTGACTCGATGACCGTGCATGCGCGGCTGTTCGGCGCCCGGCTGGGTGAGGGCGCGGCGGTGTCGCTGAACCGACGGGGGCAGGACTCCGACGTACGGCAGACCGCGCTCCGGGCCGAGGGGGGCCAGGACTTCTCGTTCACCGTCGACTACGGGGACCTCGCGGCGGAAGGCGGGGGGCCGGGTGCCGGGGAGGCACCGGTGTTCTGGGACGTGTACGTCCGCCCGGCCACGGGCACGCCGCGGATCAGGGTGGCCCGGCTGCTGGACGACATCGCGGACCGCAAGACGGTCTTCGTCTACCCGGCCGCCGTGCTCGGCGAGGTATCGGCACGTCCGTACTACACGGTCGACAACGACCTCTCCGTGGAGGTCGCACCGCGCCGCGCTCGGTGAACGCCGTTGCGTGGCGGCGGGGTTGAGTTACCCACAGGTGGCTCCGGCCCGCCGCCACGCAGCGTGGGCGGCACCGGGCGGTGACCGGAATCAGGCAGCAGTCTCGCCCTCACCGCCTTCGTCGTGGTCACGTGCGTTCCCTGGCCGGAGCACATGATCGGACGACGTCCGTTCCTCCGGTGCATGCCGGCCCTATGATCACGTTCGACGGATCGTGCGAGGCACACGTGGAGGCGCGATGCCAGAGATCGCTCAGTGGCTCAGGGACTGGCATGCCGCACACGAACAGGCGCTCCGCTCCCGTGGGATCAGCTCGGCGGTGAAGCGGCCGGCCCCGGGAACCCCTTCCCGCGGGCGCCCGAAGGCCACGGCTGTGAGCCTCACGATGGAATCGGACGAGCGCACCGGAATGGTGCTCCTGTGGGAATCGGGGGCCACTTCACTGCTCTTCATCGACACCGCCACCGAGCACACCTGGCAGGACCGACAAACGCTCACGTCCGAGAACGACCTGCCAAGGATCCTGGCACCTCTCGTGAAGCTGGTCGAAGCGGCTGCCGTCGACGGAGGTCGGAGAACGAGCTGAGAACGGCTCGACGCGTTCTGTGAGACGCATCGGAACCCTCTCGGAACCGGCCGTCCGCCGATGGCCGGGCAGCGAAGCGGACGTGTTTCCCGGTGAGGCGCGGGAGGGAAGCCCCGGCATTCGCTGTGGAACGGGACGTACAGCTGCCGGAAGGCGGTGACGCCGAGCCGCCTTCAAATTCAGTACCGCGGCCGTCCCGTCGGCCCCATGTCCTGCGAAGGCTGCGCTCGCCGCTTTCCGGGAGCAGCCGGTGAGTGCCGAACGTCCACGCCGGACCTTCTCGACAACCCCGCCGCCTGAGGCATGGACTCGCGGGTCGGAGTGCTTGGACTTTTCGATGCCCGCGCCTCGGCGCCCGAAGTCCCCACCTGCCCCTTCTGTCGTTCATCCGCCACCGCGCGGCAACAGCCCCGATCGAGAGGTCTACACCTCTTGACGGTGTGAGGGTGCGCCGCAACCCTGTGTGCACCGCTCCTGGAACGTTCCGAGGGCTGCCTCCACCGATCGGCGAAGGCAGCTCCTGTCCCTTTTCACGCCCACCCCCCCCCGGAGAGATCTGTGAATCAACGGAAACCGGCGCGTAGAGCAATTCTGGGCAGCTTCCTGCTCATCCCACTTCTGTCCGTCACCGGCACTTCCCCCGCCGCTGCGGAGGTCAACACGGCACCTCCCGGCGTGGTGCCCGCTCTGCAGCAGTGGACCGGTGGCACGGGCAGTCTCACCCTCACCTCGTCGAGCCGCATCGTCGTCCCCCCTGGTGCGCCGGCCGCTCTGCGGTCGCTGGCGGCCCAGGTTGCCGCCGAGGCTGCCGAACTGACCTCCTTACGACTCACCACGGCCACGGGAACCCCTCGTACGGGCGACATCTCCCTGCGCATCGACGCCTCCGCCGACTTCGGCTCCGCGAAGACCGAACTGCGTCCCGAGGCGTACCGTCTCACCGTGACAAGCGGCTCTGCCGAGATCGTCGGAGGAGGCCGGAAGGGCGCCTACTACGGCACCCGCACTCTTCTGCAGGCGGTCCTCGGGTCAGCCAACGGCGACAGCATTCCGGTCGGCACCGCCGTGGACTATCCCAACTACGCCGTCCGCGGCTTCATGCTCGACGTCGGGCGACGGTACTTCACGCCCGAGTTCATCAAGTCCTACCTGCACTGGATGGGTTGGCTGAAGCTCAACACCTTCCAACTGCACCTCAACGACAACGAGATCCAGGCTCCGGGCGGTGATTGGTCGCAGGCCGTCTCCGCCTTCCGTCTCAAAAGCAGCAACCCCGCCTTCACCGGACTCGGCGCTGACCAGGGGTACACCCGGCAGGACTGGAATTCCTTCGAGGACACCGCCGCCGCCAACAGCGTCACGATCATTCCCGAGATCGATGCCCCTGCCCATGCGCGGGCCTTCGTCAAGTTCAAGCCCGCGATCGGCCTCGACGGTGGCAATTCCGACCACCTGGACCTGAGCAATCCGGCCGCCACCGAGTTCATGAAGAGCGTCTACGCCGAGTTCGTCCCGTGGTTTCGCGGCCCGACCGTGCACATCGGCATAGATGAGTACCCGACGTCGCTGGTCTCGCAGTACAAGTCGTACGTCAACACCATCGCCCCCTACGTGCGGTCGCTGGGCAAGAAGGTCAATGCCTGGGGAAGCTTCAGCGCAATGTCCGGCGGCGGCGCGGGATACGACAAGAGCATGGTGATCAACAGCTGGAACAACGGCTGGTACTCGCCCAAGGCGGCTGTCGCGGACGGCTACAAGGTCATCAACTCCAACGACGGCCTGCTCTACGTGGTCCCGTTCGCGAACTACTACCACGGCCAGGGACTGGACGGCCAGTACATCTTCAACAGCTGGGAACCACACGTCTTCGGCGGGACCAGTGATCTCACAGCCCAGGATCCGATGCTCCTCGGCGCCATGCCGGCCGTGTGGAACGACCTTGTCCGCGCTACCTACACCGAACTCCAGGTCCACGGCCTGGTCGAGAAGAGCTTTGCCGCACTCGCCCAGAAGATGTGGTCCGGCACTCGCGCAGGCACCAACTACTCCGCGTTCCTGAATCGGGTGGGCACCGTTGGCCAGGGCCCGGGAACCGGGTACCTTCCCGACACGGTCGTCAAGCCCGAGCCGACACCCGGGGACCTTGCCTTCAACCGGGCGGCAACGGCCTCGTCGTCGGAGACGGCGAGTCTGGTGCCGTCGAACGCCGTGGATGGCACCTCCAGCACTCGCTGGGCGAGCCAGTACACCGACAGTCAGTGGCTGGAGGTCGACCTCGGCAGCCCTCAGTCGTTCTCGAAGGTCAACCTCGACTGGGAGTCGGCCCACGGCAAGGACTACGACATCCAGGTCTCCGACGACGGTACGACGTGGCAGACCGTGGCTCAGCGCCGCGGCCTGGCCGAGGCCGGCGTCGACACGCTCACGTTCCCTGCCACCACGGCTCGCCATGTCCGTATGCAGGGCATCACCCGCGCCACCGGCTACGGCTACTCCCTCTACTCCTTCGAGGTCCTGGCCTGAGCGCAAGGCTCGACGGAGAGCGGGGTCACCGCCGTTCGCGGTGACCCTTGTTCTCCCAGGGCGCCCGGCCATCCCGTTGGCCCGAACTGCGTCCTCCCGTCCGGCAGGCTGCCACGCGGCTGTCTCTCCGACGTCGCCCGGACCACCCCTGTTGAAAGCCGCAGCGCAGGGGCGCCCGCGCGGTCGCCCCTGCGCTGCGGCTACGGGGCCGGGTGCTCGGGGTGCGGCCGGGCAGGCTAGTTTGCTCGGATGAGTCTCCTTGATGATGTGGCCGAGCGCGACGGCTGGCGATGCTGGGTATGTGACGAAGCGGTCGACCCCGACGAGTCGGTGAACGACCCGCGAGGACCCAGCGTCGACAGCCGGACCGCCGACCGGAAGGCGAAGGTCGCCGAGCGGCTCGCACACCGCGGATGCAACACCCGCAAGGGCGCGGTCAAGGTGGCCATCGCCTGGCCGGACCACCTGTACGTGGTCGAACCCGCGCCGCTGATCACCGTCGCCGGAAGGCTGGAGCGCAAGGGTGGCCGCGAGATGGTGGCCCGTTGTCCGACCAGGCGGGACGCCCAGGAGGCGGCGGACTGGCTGGTGGACCGGTTCTCCCGGCTGGTACCCGGGCTGCCGGTGACCGCCGGCATCGAGCCGGGGGGCGGCCAGTTCCTCGTCACCCTGGCGACCGGCCGCCGCTGACCAGGGACCACAGCGCACACTCGCTTCGAACTGAACCGTCGGCCCGCCCCGTCCTGTCCTGTCCTGGCACGAGCCGACCCGCGTTACTCGCCCGGGCCCGGCTACGGGTCGAGGTCGCCGGTTTCTGGTTGCCGGTTGCTGGTTGCTGGTTGCTGGTTGCTGGTTGCCGCAACTCTGACAGTGCCGAACCGGAATGACAGCGCATGCTCCGCGGCCGGGATCCACTCCACTCATCGGCCGAACATGGCTCGCCTCCAGGCCCACACAAATCAAGGTGCCACACGAGTCAAGGTGCCCGATCGGGCACTCCACGTCCCGCGTCATCGGACGGGCGCAGAAGCCGGCAGGGAACGAAGAGCCGCGTACCGCGTCGCCTGCGACGGCAGGGCAGTCGGCGTCGGCACCCCTGGATCCGCAGTTCCGAGCCGGCCGATCACCCACGGTGGGAGCCCCGGGCGCTCCCGCGCCGGGGCTCTGCTCGGGGCCGGGTCAGCTGGGCTGGTCTCCGGTGTAGCGGTAGATGCCGCCCGCGGAGTTGACGCACCACACGGTGCCGTCGGCGGCAGCGCCGATATCCACGGCGGCGCCGGGGATTCCGGTCCAGGGGTTGGAGTCGTGGTTGGTGTAGCGGTAGATCTGGTCGGAGGAGTTGATCCCCCACACGGTGGTCCGGGAACCGGCGGTGATGCGGGTGAGTCCGCCGGCGACGCTCACCCAGTCGGTCGAGCCCTGGTCGCCGGTGTAGCGGAAGATGCCACCGGCGGAATTCACGTGCCACACCGTGCCGTCGGCCGCCACCCCGATGTCGACCGCCTTGCCCGGAATTCCGATCCACGGGTTCGCGTCGTGACCGGTGTACCGGTAGATCTGCCCCAGGGAGTTGATCCCCCACACGTGCGTCCGCGACCCGACCGAGATGCGGGTCAGTCCGCCGGCGACGCTCACCCAGTCGGTCGAGCCCTGGTCTCCCGTGTAGCGGAAGATGCCACCGGCGGAATTCACGTGCCACACCGTGCCGTCGGCCGCCACCCCGATGTCGACCGCCTTGCCCGGAATTCCGATCCACGGGTTCGCGTCGTGACCGGTGTACCGGTAGATCTGCCCCAGGGAGTTGATCCCCCACACGTGCGTCCGCGACCCGACCGAGATTGTGGTGAGTCCGCCGGAGATGTTCTTCCAGTCAGCCATGCCCATGCCCTTTACGTTCGGATGTGATGCTCGGTACGTGCCGAGCATCGGGGACACCCGTACGGAGTCATAGACCGATGGGCCGCTAAGATGACCTATAAATCGCCGTTTGTCATTCCCTTCCCCCCTTGGCGCACCGGCGGAGGACGGTTGGCGCCGGTCCCGGAAGTCCGAAATCGCAGTAACCCACAGGGGAAAACTCGCGCGCCGAATTGACAACTGACGTCGGCCCGGCTCCCCTCTCCCGCCGCGATGATCGTGCTGTGAGGTGATGGCTCCATGAGTCATTGCCTGAGCCGCCGGTGGTCACGTGAAGTCCGCAGGAGTCTCGGACCGCCGAGTACGCGCATGCGGGATTCACGTGGTGCGGCCGTACACGTCCCGGTGGATGAGGGCGGCCTGAGCCCGGCCTGCGTCACGGTGTTGCGTATGGCGGCTGCCCGGCGGGGCCGAGCCGCACACAAGTCGGGCAGCACGGGTGAGGCCTGCACAGAGCCGGACCGGGCCACCCTTCCTCCGGCTCCGGACCGCACCCACCCGGACCTCAGCTGATGTCCCCGCCGTGCCGGGGCTTCGGAGCACCGGGGGGCACGAAGCACGCGGTGACGGTCTTGCCCGACGCCTGGGGATGCGTGGCCCAGCCGTCGGCGAGCGCGTCGACGATGGCCAGTCCGCGTCCCCCGGTCGTCGTAAGGTCTTCGGGCTGCTTGGCGGGAGGCAGGGGGTCGGAGTCGTGGACACTCACGTGCAGGCAGTGGCCGTCCCAGGTGAGAACCAGCTGGGCGTCGCTGTGCGCGTGCACGTGTGCGTTGGTCATCAGCTCGGAGACACTGAGCAGTATCGCGTC
This sequence comes from Streptomyces sp. NPDC002809, assembly GCF_040295435.1. Lineage (NCBI taxonomy): Bacteria > Bacillati > Actinomycetota > Actinomycetes > Kitasatosporales > Streptomycetaceae > Streptomyces > Streptomyces sp. NPDC002809. The sequence continues at coordinate 44,110 of NZ_JBEOVJ010000050.1, read as the reverse complement.
CACCGTCTCGGTGGCGGCCCCGGTCCACTCCAGGGACGCCAGGTGCTCCCGCGTCCACCGACGGCCGGCCCGCACACCTTGCGACACCGGAAACGACTGGGCCCATCCCATCGCGCGCAGCGACGTGTCCTTCGCCATCGTCCCTCCCTCACTCCGCTCTCCTCCCCCTCCTACCCCCTGTCCCGGGGCACACGCGGCAGCCCCGGCACACAGCCCGGCCGGCGCCCGAGGCCGAAGCGAAACGGGTCTGTCCCGGGGACCGGACGGGCGGACGGGCGGACGGGCGGACGGGCGGACGGGCGGACGGGCGGACGGCGAAGGCTGCGCGGGCCGCCCCCGCCCGCCGGCTTGAGGCCGCACTCCGACCGACCGCGTGCGGCAGTCGGCTCGCACCGCCGCCCCGGTAGGTGCCGCGCAGCTCGATCCCGTGGAAGCACGCGCCGACAGGCCGGCTGCCGTCCGTCTGCTGCGCCGCGGCACGCCCCGCCCCATGCTGGAGGCGTGCGGCCGCGGGGACGTTTCCCTGTGTCAGGAACGGGCCATGCGGGCGGCGAGAGCCGCCCGGGTGGCTACGTCCGTCTTGCGGAACACCCGGGAGAGGTGGGTCTCGACGGTACGCGGACTGAGGTAGAGCCTGGTGGCGATCGCCTGGTTGGTGAGGCCCTCGGCCGCCAGTCCGGCGACCTCTCGTTCGCGCGCCGTCAAGGAGGCCAGCCACGGCGGGGCGGTGGAGGACGTGCTGGGTTCGGACGGCCGCGTCATCTCCGCCAGGCCGACCAGCAGGCCGGCCCCTCCGCCGGTGGCCAGCCGGTGGCCCTGCTCCCACATGGCCGCGCCGCGCGCTCCGAACCCGGCAGCCGTCATCACCGGGGCCGCAAGGAGCAGCGACCGCGCCTCCCAGAACACCGCACCGGACCGTGCGCACAGCGCCGCCGCCTCGGCGAGCAGCGTCGCCGCCCCGGCGGGGTCGCCTTCGTGCAGGGCGAGCTGCGCCGCGCTCCGCATCGCGGAGGCCCGCTGCACGGGCAGCCCGAGCTGCTCCGCTTCGTCGCGGGCGCGCTCGGCCCATGCGGACGCCGAGCCGACGTCCCCCGTGGCGAGAGCCGCCGTGACGAGAAGTTCCGACAGCAGGGGGCGCATCGAGGGTTGCAGGCCACCCAGGTCTTTGCCCCCGGCCCGCAGGAGGGCGTCCCGGGCGCGGTGGGGGTCGCCGCCGGTGAGCGCGGCGTAGCCGAGCATGCACCACGCCATGGAGGCACGCCAGTTGTCGCTGGGCCCCATGGTCGCGACGGCCTCCTCGGCTGCCGCCAGTGCCTCCGGGTCACCGGGGGCGGACGCCGCGATGCGAACCTGGGCCTTGTTGGCCAGAACGAAGGCAAGCAGTTCGCCGCTGCCGATGCCGCGGGCGATGTCCTCTGCCTCGTCCGCGAGTTCGCAGGCCGACGGCAGCCGGCAGGTCTGGATGCGTACGTGTGCCTTGCACAGCAGCAGGAGCGGCAGGAGGTAGACCTGCCCGCTGCGCCGGGCGATCCCGAGGCCCCGGTCGGCATGGCGCTCGGCATCGGTGAAGCGGCCGAGGAACGCCTCCGCCCAGCCAAGTCTGCCCAGCGGTTCGCACAGCGCCGTGAGGTCGTCGTCGGGCAGACCGTCCAGTAACCCGGCTGCCTGCACGGCGTACGCGCTCGCTGCGGCAACGCCGCCCTCGTAGGCCTCACCGAACGCTGCGACCGCCAGTGCCCCCGCCTCGCCGAGTTCGTTGCCGAGGGTGCGGGCATCCGCGAGGGTCCGTGCGACTTCGCCCCGCATCCGGGGATAGGAGGCGTTGTGCGGTGCGGACGAGCTCAGTTCCAGTCCGATCGAGACCCGGTCGGCCGGCGAGAGCTCCGGGTGCCCGCTCAACTCGCGGCGCAGGAGCGCGATCGCCTCGGGGTATCTTCCGAGGTGCCGCTCCGTCAGGGCGCACAGTACGACCGCCGACGTCCTGACTCCGGCCTCGTCGGGACCGGCCGTGCTGATCACCTTGTGCAACAGGTCGCGGCTCTCCCGCAGCCCACCGGCGACACCGAGGGCGCGTGCGCGCCGCAGCATCAGATCGCGCCGCTCGGCGCCGCGTTCGACCGTGTCGGGCAGCAGCCGGAGTGCGGCCCGGAGCCAGTGTGCGCTGCTCGTCGGAGCCGTCGACGCGGTCTGCTCGGCCGCCTGCCTCAGTACGGCGTACGCCTGCGGGTCCCACGTCGTCACCGACCGTTCGACGTGCTGCGCCACCTCGACGGCCGGCGCACCGCTGAGGGACAGCTCGACGGCGGCTGCACGATGGATCTCGACGCGCCGCCGGGCGGTGGTGGACTCGTGGACCAGGGTCCGGAGCACCGGGTGGCGCAGCATCGTTCGGCCGCCCGGCCCCGGCCGCACGAGGTCTCGTCGCGCCAGGGTGTCCAGATCGTCGTCGAGCTCGGCATCAGTACGTCCGGTCGCGCTGCGGATCACCGGGGGCACGGCGTGGTCGCCGAGCACGGCGATCGCCTCCAGGGTCCGGTGCTGCGTCGGGGTCAGCGGGGCCAGCTCGTTCAGCAGCAGCGCCTCGAGTCCGGTGGGCAGTTCGCCGACGCTGTTCCCGGCGGAGGCCGGGGAGGACGTACGGCGACGCGCGGCGTCCTCGCGGTGCGCGTGCAGGAGGGAGAGGAAGTAGAGCGGATTGCCCTCTCCTGCGGCATACAGTTGCGCGGCCCGGTCGCGCGGCAGATCGGGGGCGAGCCCTTCGATGCACTCCTGTTCCGCGAGCGGCGCCAGACCGATCCGGAGTACCGCCCCGGTGTCGACTTCGCGGGTGAGCGCCGCGGTGAGCGCGGTCGGAGTCTGGCGGTCCCGGCGGGCGACGACGAGGGCGACCGGGCCGGGTACGGGATGCCGGACGAGATGGTCCAGCAGCTCCAGTGACGCCGGGTCCGCCCAGTGCACGTCGTCCAGCACCACCACCAGGCCTCCTGCCCGGCCGAGTTGAGCCAAAAGCGCTGCCACCGACCGGTGAAGACCGAAGCGGTCGGCGGCCGCCGGCACCGGTCCCGGGGACGGCTCGGCGCCGCGGCCGCCGCGGATCCGGGAGACCGCGTCCAGCAGGTTGGATGCATGCGGCGGGCGGTCGTCCAGATCGGCGAACGCGTCGGCGAACGGATGGAACGGGAGGTGCCGCTCGTACTCCGCCGCCCGGCCGCGCAGCACCGTCACCCCGCGTCGTCGTGCGCGCAGGCAGAGCTCCGCCAGCAACCGGCTCTTGCCGATCCCTGCCGCGCCGGTGATGTCGACGAAGGGCGGGGCCCCATGGCCGAGTCGGTCGATCACTGTGTCGAGCAGCCCCAGCTCGGCCGTTCGGCCGACGAGGGGACTCCCGCCGCCGTGATGCCTGGCAGCGTCTTCCGGTGCTCCCGCGCGTGTGATCTCTCCACCGAACTCCACGGCATTGTCTATCACGTTGAACGGAAGACTGTTCGGTAGTCGTACGTACACCGTGTCCGGCAATTCGGTCGAGGGCCCGAGGCCCTGCGTCACCCCGCCCCTCAGGCGAACAGGGCAATGGCGATCGAGACGAGGATGCCCACCAGGATGCCGAGGACGAGGGCGGCGAACTCGACGGCGATGAAGACGAGGACGTAGTCACCGTTGTGGCTCCACGTGCCGGCCCGCGCGCAGGCCCGGAACGACAGTGACAAGGCGAGGAACGGTGCGAGGATGACGCCGGTGACGGTGATCCACGTACCCAGCGCGTAGCCCGACAGCTCGTGGGCTCTGCCTCTCGCCAATCGCACCTCCACGGTGCTGCCGGGCTCGTGCGACTCGGCGGCCCTGTCCAGCGTGATCCGCCGCCGGGGCTCTCCCGCCGCACGCGGCGTGTACATGCCTCGGCAGTCGGTGCCGTCCAGATTGCCCTGCTCGTCGGTGGCCTCGTAGCACGAAGTGATCGTCATGACGCCGTCCACGGGGCCGAACCCCAGGACGGCCGCCAGGTGCGGGGCCGGAAGCAGCCAGATCAGCCACCCGGCGACAGCGAGACTGACCACCGCTCCCGTCAGGCCCACCCTCCGCTCCCATCTCCCTGCCGTTCGCGCCACACCGCCCGCCCTCCTCGAAGGCGGCCGCCGCACTGACCGCCCGTGCTGTGTACGACTCCCCGGACCGACCACGACCCTCCCACCCGTCACACTCCCGCGAGTCCGTGGTTTCGCTGACGTGCCCTACGTAATTTCGGGATGTTCGCGGTCGGCCGCCCAGCCATTACGTGGCGAAGTACGTGGTTACACCGACGCCCCCGGCAGCGGATCCTGCGAGCATCGGCCCCCGTGTCGCAGCGCAGCCACGCGCCCGTCGCTGTCGGCATGCGGATGATTCACCCGTCGAACAAGAGGTGCTCCCGTGTCACACCGCGTCCCCGTTTGCCACATACTCGGAGTGGTCCTGGCGCTGTCCCTCGCCGGCTGCGGATCCACGGCCGACAAGGACCCGGACGTCCCGGGCCCGGCGTCCGCGGGCAGTACGCCAAAGCGGGACGCGGCCAATGAGGGCGCGTCCGGGGATTGCCCCGACAAGCACTCGGTGACCGTGCAGGACGACAAATTCGGGGGGACGGCGGACATCGATCTGTGTACGCGTCCCGAAGTGCGCCGCACAGCCGTCAGTGCGGCCTGGGCCGGCGTCTACAGCAACCCCACCGTGAGCCCTCCCCTCAACATCATGCCCGTCTCCTGCACGGGCGAGTCCGAGGACAGCTGCAAGGTGATCAAGGTCGGTGATCCCGACCTGTGCAATCAGGCGAAGCCCGATTGCCACCCGCAGCGCGGCGAAGAGGTACCTGTGCTCTGTTCCTCCGTGGACAGACTGAACTCCGACACGCTGTACTACGGCGTGCTCCTCGACAGCAAGCGCCTGCTGGCCATGGGGACGGATCACGACCGCAGCTACACCAAGGACTTCACCGACAAGGGAGACATCTCCGTGGGCTACGTGGATGCCCGGCAAGTGGAGAAGGTGCAGGGCGAACTGCCCGCCTGCGACGGCACTCTGCTCCACGGCTCGGGAGCCCGCACTCTCGGCCAGATGCAGGGTCTGCCCCTCGACTGATTCCCGGTCGCCCACCCTGTTCCCTGCCCGGGGCCGGGGACGGCTCATGCACGATCACGATCCACGACTGGAGTGCTGGAGCACTTCCCCGGATGGACCCGGCCTCCCCCGGTCCCCGCAGCAGGGCCATCGCCAACTCCACGAATTCTTCCCACTACCGAGTCACCGACAGGCTGGAAGGGCAAGGAACTCCGCGCGGTCGGTCGCCGGAGGGCAACCACCGGCCAGACGCAATGCTGGCTGCTGTCACCATGGCGAAGCCCGCCGTGGGGTGGGTGATGAGGGCGGAGTATTTCGCGCCGCGGCCCCTTCCTTGGGGCGGACCGTCCCACTGGCTCATCGGCCTTGCACGAGCAGGGTGACGTGGCGTCAGGACGTGGCGGACACGGCAGCATCCGCCGCTGTGTGAAACACACGTCGCCCCGAAGGACATCAGCGGATGAGCAGCATCGACGAGACCGCCCTCACAGGCTCGCCGGGGCCCGGGCTCAGCTCTTCGCGGAGGGTTCCGTGACGTCGGCATCCCGGGTGGCGGCCCAGGACGCGAGGAGGCGCAGTCCCTCTTCGGAGGGCGAGCCGGGTTCGGCGGTGTAGACGGTGAGGGTCAGGCCGGGTTCGGCGGCCATCTCCAGTCCTTCGTAGGCGAGGGTCAGTTCGCCGACGGCCTGGTGGTGGAAGCGTTTCGTGCCGGTGCCGTGGTGGCGGACGTTGTGGGAGCCCCAGCGGGTTCGGAAGTCGTCGCTTCGGGTGGAGAGTTCGCCGACGAGGTCGTGCAGGCCCTTGTCGTGGGGGTTGCGGCCGGCTTCGGTGCGCAGGATCGACACGGCGACATCGGCGGCCTGTTCCCAGTCGGGGTAGAAGCGCCGGGATGCGGGGTCCAGGAAGTTGAACCGGGCCAGGTTGGCCTGGTTGTGGGGCGCGGCGTAGAGGTCGTCGTAGAACGCGCGGGCGAGCTGGTTCGTGGCGAGCAGGTCCATGCGGCCGTTGCGCACGAAGGCCGGGCCGGCGGTCACCGCGTCCAGGACCCATTGCAGGCTGCGGTGCGCCTTCCACTGGGGGGTGCGCCGCCGGGGGCGGGTGAGGGCGTCGGAGCCGTCCGCCGCGTGGGCGAGGTTCAGCAGGTGGGCGCGTTCGGCGTCGTCGAGCTTCAGTGCGCGGGCCAGGGCCTCCAGGACGGGCGGGGAGGCGCCGGCCAGGTTGCCGCGCTCCAGTTTCGCGTAGTACTCCACGCTCATGTCCGCCAGTGCGGCGACTTCGCTCCTGCGCAGCCCGGGCACCCGGCGCCTGCTGCCTGAGGGCAGTCCCGCCTGCTCGGGGGTGATCTTCGCTCGCCGCGAGGTCAGGAACTCGCGGACCTCTGCTTGGTTGTCCACACCTTCGACGGTACGTCCCGTACGCGCCCACAGCGATGTACTGGCAGTACACCCCTTGACCGTGCCTGGCTCCGCGCGCCGGGAGCGGGTTACCTGGATGAGGTGGTGCTTTTCGTCCGGCCCGGCGACGAGAGCATCAGGCTCTTTCCCCGGCGACGGCCACTCCCCCGGTACGTCGCCCCGGCTCGCAAAGGAATCTCACTCATGCGTGGCGCAATGATCCATGCCCCCGGCGACATCCGCATCGAGACGCTGGACGACCCCAGGATCCTCAAACCGACCGACGCGGTCATCCGCACCGCCGTGACCTGCGTGTGCGGCTCGGACCTGTGGCCCTACCGCGGTCTGGAGCCGACGGACGAGCCGCACGCGATGGGCCACGAGTACGTCGGCTTCGTCGAGGAGGTGGGCTCCGAGGTCACCTCGGTCAAGCCGGGCCAGTTCGTGATCGGCTCGTTCGCCACCTCCGACAACACCTGCGCGAACTGCCGGAACGGCTTCCAGTCCAGCTGTCTGCACCGCGAATTCATGTCCACCTGCCAGGCCGACTACGTGCGCATCCCCAACGCCCAGGGCACTCTGGTCGCCACCGGCCAAGTGCCGGGCGAGGAGCTGTGGCCGAGCCTGCTGGCCGTCTCCGATGTCATGGGCACCGGCTGGTGGGCCGCGGATGCCGCAGAGGTGAAGCCCGGCTCGACCACCGTGGTGGTCGGTGACGGCGCGGTCGGCCTGTGTGCGGTGATCGCCGCCAAGGAGATGGGCGCGGAGCGCATCATCGCCATGTCCCGCCACACCTCGCGGCAGAAGCTGGCCCGCGAGTTCGGCGCCACCGACATCGTCGCCGAGCGCGGCGACGAAGGCATCGAGCGGATCAAGGAGCTGACCGGCGGGATCGGCGCCGACAGCGTGCTGGAGTGCGTCGGCACCCGCGAGGCCATGCAGCAGGCCCTGCGCTCCGCCCGCCCGGGCGGCAACGTCGGCTTCGTCGGCGTCCCCCACGACGTCGCCGTCGACGGCCAGGAGCTGTTCTTCTCCCACGTCGGGCTGCGCGGCGGCCCCGCCCCCGTACGCCGCTATCTGCCCGACCTCATCGGCCTCGTCCAGTCGGGCCGTATCGACCCGGGCAAGGTCTTCGACCTCACCCTGCCGCTCGACGAGGTCGCCGAGGGCTACCGTGCGATGGACGAGCGCCGCGCCATCAAGGCGCTCCTGAAGCCCTGACCAGGGGCTATCGCCCATCCGAGCAGCAGGCCCGAGCGCTGACCGACCCCGTTCCGATCATTGGGAGGAACCCTTCATGACGACCTTCGCCCTTGTCGGTGCCGGTCCGGGCCTCGGCCTGGCCTGCGCCCGCCGCTTCGGCGCCGCCGGCCACGCCGTCGCCCTCCTCTCGCGAAACGCCGGACACCTCGGCCCTCTCGTGGCCGAGCTGAACCGAGACGGTATCCAGGCCCGCGGCTACACCGCCGACGTCCTGGACCCCGACTCCCTCGTCACCGCCCTGCGACGGGCCGGGGACGAGCTGGGACCGGTGGAGATCCTGCAGTTCAGCCCGGTGCCGCGCGCCGACTTCATGAAGCCGGTCCTCGACACCGGCCCGGCCGACCTCGACGATCCGCTCGCCTTCTCCGTCAAGGGCCCGATCACCTGCGTGAACACGGTCCTGCCCGGGATGCGGGCGCTGGGGCGCGGCACCCTGCTGCTCGTGAACGGCGGCAGCGCTGTCCGCCCGCACCCCGACCGTGCGGGCACCTCGATCGCGTTCGCCGGTGAGAGCGCGTACGCGGCGATGCTGCACGACGCACTCGCGGGCGAGAACATCCACGCCGCCCAGCTCATCGTGCCCGGAGCCATCGGCCCGGACTCCGAACACTCCAGCCCGAGCGCACTGGCCGAGCGGCTGTACAGCCTGCACACCGATCGGGACGGCTTTCGGTACTACGCAGAACCGATGCCCGACTGAACCGGAAGGCCTTCGGTCATGTCCCGCACCGACCTGCCCTGCGTACCTGTGCTCGGGCGGTCCCCGCGCGGGCCGGCCCGGTGCCATGACCGCGGTCAACAGGCTCAAGGAGACCGCCGACCAGCGCGCCCCCTCCTGAACCTGCCGCCTCACCCCCAACGCCCCCACCTGACAGGACGAAGACCATGGAACTAATCACCTCGACCCCGACGGCCAAGGCGCCGGCCGAGCGGTTCACCGGCGACGTCTACCTCAACATGATCGAGGCCCCTGTGCCCCCCGCCCACCTCGCCTGCGCCCTGGTCCGCTTCACGCCCGGCGCCCGCACCAACTGGCACAGCCACGCCAACGGCCAGACTCTCCACATCACCGACGGGGTCGGCCTGGTCGGTACCCGCGACGGCCACGTCGTGCGTGTCAGCGCCGGACAGACCGTCAAGTGCCCGGCCGGCGAGGAGCACTGGCACGGCGGCACCGACACCACGCTCATGGCGCACATCGCCATGGTCGTGGGCGACGCGGACGGCGACGGCACCACATGGCTCGAGCCGGTCACCGACGGTCAGTACACCCACGCCCTCAGCAGCCAGGGCGAGAGCTGACCCGCCCTCACGCGACGGGCACACGCGCTCGCCGAGGCCGCCCCAACCCGTTCCAGCCTGCCGCACTCCCCACGCTCAAGCCGCTGAGCGGCGCCGCCGAAGAAGTCCGGCTGGAGCACCGGAGCCGGGTGGGGTGCGTAGAGCCCCGTCGGTCTCGGCGACACCCGTCTGCGCCGCGACGAACCTGCGTCCCTTGCCGGCCCGGACTACATCGTGATGGCCGAGCCGGAGGGAAACGGGTTCTGCTCGGACCGGATGACGGGGAACTCCACGCCGGTGAGGTCTTCGGAGACGGCCCACAGCCGCTGCTGGACGGCTGCCTCGTACGACTTCGGGCTGGAGGTGACCAGCCGGGGGTGGCCCATGACCTGGTTGCGTCCACCGGGACCGTAGTACTGGCCGCCGAGCGTGGAAGGGTCGGCGGCGGCGCGCAGGGTCGGCAGCGCGCCCATCGCCGGCGTCTGGGTGATCAGCGGCGCGAGCCAGGTGAGCGGAAGCCGGAGGGCCGCAGGGGTGTTGCGGGCGAGCTCGGTGCTGGACATGCCGGGGTGCGCGGCCACCGCGACGGTGGTGCCGTGCGTGGCGAGCCGGCGCTGCAGCTCGTACGTGAACATCAGATTGGCCAGCTTGGACTGACCGTAGGCGGCGACCCGGCTGTACGACCGCTCCCACTGCAGGTCGTCGAAGTGGATCGCGGCCCGGATGCGGTGGCCGGTGCTGCTGACCGTCACCACGCGTGAGCCCGGCACCGGCAGCATCAGGTCCAGCAGCAGCCCGGTGAGCGCGAAGTGGCCGAGGTGGTTGGTGCCGAACTGCATCTCGAAGCCGTCCCGGGTGGTCTGCTTCGGGGTGTACATCACACCGGCGTTGTTGATCAGCAGGTCGAGCCGGTCGAGCCGGGATCGCAGCGCCGCCGCCGCGGTCCGGACGGAGTCGAGCGAGGTCAGGTCCAGCGCCTGCACGGTCACGTCGCCGGTCATGCGGGCCGCGGCCTGCTCCCCCTTCTCGACATTGCGCACGGCGAGCACCACGGACGCCCCGCGCTCGGCGAGCGCCTTGGCGGTCTCGTATCCCAGTCCGGTGTTGGCCCCGGTCACCACGGCCACCCGACCACGCTGGTCCGGAATGCTCGCCGTCGTCCACTTCTCGCTCATGTCAGGCTCCCAGCCATCTAAAGTACCGAAGGTATCTTGCACCGACGACGTTAAAGTACTCTCGGTACGTTGTCAACGTACCGCAGGTACCTAAGTTAGGCTGGTGATCATGAGCTTCCAGCGGGCACGAACCGAAGAGCAGCGGGAGATCCGCCGGCGGGCGATCCTCGACATGGCGTCGGCGATGCTCGACGAGATGCCCGTGGCCGCGGTCACGCTGAACGAGCTCAGCCGCCGGGTGGGCCTGGCGAAGCCGAACGTGCTGCGCTACTTCGAGTCCCGCGAGGCGGTGCTGCTGGAGCTGCTGGACCGTTTCCTGCAGGAGTGGCTGACGGAACTGGCAGCAGAGCTGGCCGCCGACATCGACAAAAGCCTCCCCATGGCCGAGCGAGCGGCAGCGGTGGCCGAGGTCCTCAGCCGCTCACTCTCCGGCCGACCGGTGCTGTGCGACCTCTTCGGCGCACAGGGAAGCGTCCTGGAACGCAACGTCTCCGTCGAGGTCGTAGCACGCTACAAGCGCGCCTCCCTGGAGCGCCTGACCACGATGACCGCCCTGCTCCTGAAGCACCTGCCGGAGCTGGGCGACAACGCAACACTGTTCAGCCTGCAGACCCTGGTCATGGCCGGCGCCCTGTCGGCGTACAGCACACCCCCGCCCAGCCTGCAGGCGGCCTACCAGGCCGAACCCGAACTGGCCCGCTTCCACTTGGAGTTGCAGGACTATTTGGAGTCGGCCCTGACCGCAACCCTCCTGGGCGTGCTGCCCCGCGGCTGACCTGCGCGCGCCGGAGCGGCCGAAACCTCTGCGCTCGGCGCGCGCGAGCCCGCGGCGCCCGTCCCGCTCCCCCACAGCGCCCTGGACCATGTCGCCCCCCAGCAGCTCGGCAGGACCTGGCCGCCGGCTGGTGCCGCCGGGTGCGACGTGGCGAGACGGTGCGCGACGGGGCGCTTCGCCGCGCGCAGCCCGGCGGAGGACCGCGGTGCCACCCGGCCCGTACCGAAACGGCGCGCCCTCAACCCCACCGCGGGACGAGGAGGCCCCGCCGGACTCCCCGGTGGGGCCTCGTCCCCTCACGCGCAATGAACCCCACTGGCCGGCCGCCGGCCAGGACGGCCGGGTACGGCGACTCCGGTCGGGAGCGGCGTCAAGGCCTGGCCGGGGCCGGGCATTCGTGGGCCCTGGCCGAGCGCTCAGCGAATGCCTTCAGTGCGGCACGCTCGTAGGCAAGGTCCGCGTCACCCCTCGGGTACTTGCGGTCCCGCCCCGTCTCGTACGAGGGCTGCAAGGTGAACAAGGCTTGGCCGTCACGGCACTTGGCCGTTGTCCAGCTCATCCTGCCGTCGCGGTCGCGGTGGTGCGCGGGTGTCCGGGTGTTCGGTGTGTCCTCATCGGGATCGTCCTCGTACCGGAGGAACCGCTCCTGGGCATAGGGGCCGTAGTCGGCCTCGAGTACGTAGCGCGTCCTGAGGCCGGCGTCGGCGAGCCGGCACGTTTCGTGCGGGGCTCCCCCGCGGGCGGTCTCGGTGGCGGTCACCATGCCGTGCGCGACGGGAAGGCCGGAGCAGGTTCCGTCGGCTGTGCCGAGCGGCTCGTACTCGTCCTCGTTCACCGGCAGGCCGAGGCTGCTGACCGGCTTTCCGAGCCTGGCTCCGCAGCGCCGGGCCTTCGACGCCCGGGCCGCGGTGGAGGTGGCGATCCTGGCGAACGCCGGCCGCTCAGCCGGGTCGTCCAGTGTCTTGTCGATCGTCGTCCGGACCGTGACGGACAGGCCCTTGGCACTGCTGTCCCCGGTGCACTCGAGAATCAGGCTCGTGGTCACCTTCTCGTCCTCCTCGGCCCTGAACACGTCCGCAGATCCCGAGGGTTCCGGAACGGCTCCGAAGAGCCCCGTCCACCCGTGGCCGACCGGCACGGCGAGCGCGCGCGGCGAACCTGAGTAGAGGGAATCCAGGGTCTGTCCGACCTGTGCGGTGTCGAGAACACGGATCTCGGCAGTGCCACCGTCACGGACGCGCACCTCACAGCCCACCAGACCCGCACCACGCCTTTCGTGCTCGACCTCGACGGCACCCGACCCGAGGACGCCGCGCACCACGTGCCGGTCGAGCAGGCCGTCACAGGCACCGTCGAGCGCCGACTCGTCGCTCCAGCGCTGGAAGTCGCCGTGCGCCAGGAGATACCCGGCGACGACGACGGCTGCCGCGACCAGGGCAGCCACCGCCCGGAGGACGATCCGCCTCACCGCCATCCCTCCACCTCTCCAAGAACCTCGGTGTCATGGCACCGTTGCTTCATGGGCCAGCCGTCAGGGGCGGCAAGATAGCTGTCCATCAGCTTTCGGACGTCCCTGGAGAACGTGGCTCGCTCCGCCTCGCTCAGCGTGTACATGCTTAGGTCGGATGTCTCCCTGCTGACGGTGACGCGGTGGTACGTGCTGCCCGCAGCACACTCGGACCGCGCCCACAGGGCAAGTTCGTGCGGCTCCGATTCGGGGATGACCTTCGTCCGCTCCCCCTCGCGAAAGCGGTAACTGTCGCCGGTCCGGTTGTACTGGTCGTCGGCGGACTCGCTGAGCGGCCCGGCCCAACTCGCCGCCGAGACACTGACGACCGCGCCGTCGGGCGGTGTCGGATCGGTGCCCGTCGGGTCCTCGCGGTCCAGAACGGTGGCGTCGCAGACGCTCAGCAGCCGTGAGTCCTGCAGATCACCGCTGACGGTCCACTTGCCGGGGAATCCCGCGCGCCCGCCGAGCCCACGGCACTTCTCCACGCCCAGGCCCGGCTCGTCGATCCCCACGACCTTCATGTTGCCCCCGTCCGCGTCCGCGGTGACATGGGCCTCGTACGTGTCGATGACCCGCGCCGGAATCCTCAACGGGGAGCCACCGCATTTCTGAGCCGCTGCGATTCCGTTGGCCACCTGGACGGCGGTCCGGAAGTCCGCGAGATAGCTCGCGGGCTCCCCCTTGCCGGAAGCGGGAAGATCGACAGCGGCTGTGACGTACATCCCGGACACCTCGCGGACCCGCCCCTCGAGCCCGCCGGGGCACTCGGCGACCACCCACGACCGCCCGTCCTCGCCTGTCCTGCCGGTGACTCCGGGCGCCTCGTACCCATCGTCGTCACCGCCGGGCAGAATGTCCTCGGCCCGCACCGTCATCGGCATCCGGGAGATGAGTGCTACGGCCCGCACCCGCACCGACCCGTACCCCGGCCAGGTGAGGGAACAGTTCACCAGGGAGCGGCTTTCCTCGTCGGGGTCGAGCATGGTGCCGTACTGGCTCACCACGCCCGCGACGTCGTCGGGCACGGCGCCCCGCAGCTCCTCGTACGGCAGAAGCCCCGCACAGGCACGCTTCAACTGCGCCCGATTCTCCGCCGAATGACCACGGCCGTCCGAACGGTCGGCGCCGAAGAAGAGCACCGCCCCGGTGAGGGACAACACGAGCGGCATCCCTATGAGCAGCGGCTTGCGCAACCATGACGGCACCCGGCCCACGGAGCGATTCCCCTCCCGGTACTGCCGGCAGAATCGCGTCATCACCGGCGGGGCAAGGCCTGGAACCTATCAGAGCCGTAGTTCCACAAACGCGGGCAGCCCGTGGGCCGGACGGACGGCCGATCGCCTTCCCGCGCAGGCCGACAAGGTGCCGGCCTGCCGTTGCGAAGCCGCTGTCCGCCGCCGGACACGTCGAGCGCCGCGTCGACCCGTCGCTCGGTGCCGACGCCGGAGCCGGAACGGAAGGCTGCGGACGACAAGGCCCCGCCCCCCGAACCCCCGCCGGAGACGGCCGACTTCAGCGGCCCGTCGTCGGACGAGGCGCGAGAGAAGGCCGGGGCCGCAGGGTTTGGCGTGGGCGACCACAACGCGCATGACGACGGCAGGAGCATCTGGCACCGGGGACATCGGCCGGCGGTCGGAGGAGAGGCCAGGTCCGTGGACCTGGCCTCCGGGTGACGTCGTCGGCCGGGATCCGGGCTTGCCGGCCCGTTCTTCAGGGGGCGGTGACAGGCAGGCGGGCGTAGCGGCGGCACGCTCGTGCGGAGGCGGCGATGCGTGCGTGGAGCGCGATGCTGATCAGGCAGGCGACCGCGGTCAGGGGCCAGTCGGTGGCGAGTGCCGCGGCGGTGACGAGAGCCAGCGCGCTCAGCCCGAGGGTGACTGCCGCAGTGGTCCCCGTCCAGGCCGCCACGAGGGGCAGTTGTTGCGGAAGGGGCAGTCGGCGGCCCAGGGAGCCGGTGGCGGAGAGGAGCACGGCTGCCAGCAGCGCGGTGAGCGCCGAGAGGCCGCCGAGGTGGGCGGCTGCCACCTGAAGCGTGCCTGGCAGCCGGTGGCCCGCCGCGCGGCCGGAGAGCTCAACCAGGGACCAGCACACCAGCAGGCACGGGACGTTCAATATGACGGTGCGTGCGGTGTGACGGGCCTGAGTGATGGTCAGTTCGTGCTGGAAGCTGGGCGCGAGCTCGGCCACCGTGCCGAACTGGCAGATGGCCCGGCGGGCCGCGTCCCGGCCGGGTTCGGCATCGGGCGACAGTTCCCGCGCGGTATCCAGGAGGCCCTCGCGTAGTTCGGCCACCATCCGGGCCTTGAGCCGGGCCGGGCCTTGCAGTGCGGCCGTCAGGTCCGCGAGGTGGGCTTCGATGGGGTCGTCGGCCGGGGACTCGGGCGCCTTCACGTGGCGTGTCCGGGGGTCGGCGCGGGTTCCAGCACCGAGCCGATCGCTGCGGTGAACTCCCGCCAGTGGCTCCGCTCGGTGGCCAGGCTGCGCCGTCCGGCGTCGGTGAGCGTGTAGCAGCGCCGACGGCGTTCGCCCACCGACTCCCAGGCGCTGGTCAGCATCCCGATCCGCTCGAGCCGGTTGAGGGTGGGATAGATCGTGCCCTTGCGCAGCTCCAGCACGCCGCCGCTGCGCTCCTGGACCGCAGCGATGATCGCGTAGCCGTGCAGGGGGCCGGACTCCAGGACGGACAGCAGCAGTCCGTCCAGGTGGCCACGTACCGCATCCGTCTTCATAGTCAGGCAGCCTACCTAAGCGGCATCACACTGTGCTACTCATAGGTCGGCAGCCAATCCATTTGCGGGAAATCCATGAAGGGACCCCTGTGACCAAGCTGCTGCTCTCGCTGCACGTCCTGGCAGCGATCCTGGCGATCGGGCCGATCACCGTGGCGGCCTCGGTGTTCCCGCGCTACGCACGGCAGTCGGCCGGCGATGGCGCACAGGGGCCGGACGGCGTGACAGCCGCGTTCCTGCACAAGATCTGTCGTGGGTACGCGGTCGTCGGCATCGCCGTCCCCGTACTGGGTGTCGCCACCGGCTCCCGGATGGGCGTCCTGACCGATGCCTGGCTGCTGACGTCGATCGCGCTCACGGCCGCCGCAGGAGCCCTGCTGCTCACGGTGGTCCTGCCCGGACAGGCCCGGCTGCTCGACCAACCAGGGGACGCGATTCCCGAACTGCGGCCGGCGGCGGTGCGCCTCTCCATGACCACAGGAATATTCAACCTCCTGTGGGCAACCGTCGTCGTCCTGATGATCGTCCGCCCCGGCTCCACAACGGGAGTCTGATCAGTATGCGAACCCTGCGTATCGCGGCCGCAGTCGAAGCCGCATCCCTCACGCTCTTGCTGCTCAACCTGTTCACCGTGCACACCGGAGTCGTCACGTCGCTGGGCGGACTTCTCCACGGCACGGCCTACCTGGCCGTCATCGTCGCCGTCTTCCTCACTCCCGCCCTCGCGCGGCCGGGAGCCATGGGGTGTGCCTTCATTCCCGGCATCGGAGGATTGCTCGCCCTGCGCCTGCTGGGGCAGCAGCCAGCCTCCTCCCACCCCGTCTCCTCGGCCGACTGACTCACCGGCACCGAGCGGGCCCCGCCGCGGTGGGACAGCGAGGGCGGCAGGCCCGCTCGGTTCCGACCACGAGATCCACACACACCACAACGAGTTCGGGCGGACGGTCAACCGGCCCGGAACCTCCCGAGCCGTCGCCGCCCGCCGCCCGCCACCCGCCACCCGCCACCCGCCACGACAAGAGGGCCTACGTCTTCCATGGCACCGCCATAGCCTCAGCAGCCCCCTCATGACTCCGTCCGTGATCCGTCGGATGGAACTCAGGGACGCATGACGATCTTTCCCACATGCCCCCTGCGCGAGAGTTCTTCCTGCGCCCGAGCGGCCTGTTCCAGCGAGAAGGCCGCTGCGATGACGGGCTGGACCTCTCCCCGACGGGCCAGGTCCATGAGGAGGTCGAAGTGCGTGGGCGTGTGCATCGCGGAACCGATGACCTGGGCGTTGTGCAGGTAGAGACGGCGCACATCAAAAGTCACGCCGTATCCGCCCAGTGCACCGGCGATGACCCACCGGCCCCCTTCGCGCAGCAGCGGAAGCCCCTCACCCACCAGCTCGCCGGCCACGACGTCGAGTGCCACGTCGATGCCCTCCGGGGCAGCGGCACGAATCTGCTCGACGAGGTCTCCCGCGCGGTCGACGACTTCGTGCGCGCCCGCTTCGCGCACCGCGTCGATCTTGGGTCCGCTGCTGATGGCGACCACCCTTGCGCCGCGCGCGCGGGCGATCTGCACCAGCGCGATGCCGACGCCGCCGGACGCTCCCGAGACCAGGGCGGTCTCCCCCTTCTGCAGCCGTCCTCGCTCGATCATGCCCAGCGCTGTGCCGTAGGCGGTCGGCAGCGTCGCGAGCTGGTCGTCGGTGAGCGGGGATTCCGTCACGTCGTGCACACGCTTCGCCGGCGCTGTCACGTACTCGGCGTATCCGCCGTCGCGTTCGCTGCCCATCAGGCCCACCGGGTTGGCATCCGGCCCTTCGGTGTCGTAGATCGCGGGGTCGACGACCACTCGGCGTCCGACGAGGCTCCCCTCCACTCCGGCCCCGACGGCCACGACCCGGCCGGCCACGTCGGCGCCCTGGATGCGCGGGAAGTCGATCGGGCCGCGCCAGCCCGACAGCGCCTTCGGGTCGTCCGGGCGGCCGTAGGCGCCCTCCCGGGTCCACAGGTCGGTGTTGTTCAGCGCCACCGCGGCGACCTGGACCAGCACCTCCCCTGCCTGAAGGGCGGGGACGGCGACCTTCACCGGCTCAAGGACCTCCGGTCCTCCGTGCCTGGTGATGCGCACCGCTCGCATGGAATCTGACACGCCCATCGCTTGTACCTCCTCGCAGGTATACTGATCTGTGAACATCGTCCACCGTACACCGATCGGCGAAGGGAGCCGATGTGCAGGAAGCGCGGCCTCTGACACCGGCCGGCCGTCGCATCGTGGCGGCCGCCGACGAACTGTTCTACAACCGCGGAATCACAGCGGTCGGCGTGGATCTGATCGCCGAGCACTCAGGCGTGACCAAGCGAACCCTGTACAACCAGTTCGGTTCGAAGGACCACCTCGTGGCGACCTATCTCACGGAACGCGACCGGCGCTGGCGGTCGCTTGTCCGTGCAGCCGTCGACGCCGGCGACACTCCCGCCGAGGCCGTCACCGCACCCTTCGAGGCGCTGCGGATCTGGAGCGTGGCCAACACCCGCGGATGCGCCTTCATCAACGCGCTGGCCGAACTCCCGGACCCCTCACATCCCGCATACCGCATCGCCGCGAACCAGAAGCTCTGGCTGCTGAACCTGTTCGAGGAACTCGCCGTCGCGGCGGGCTGCTCGCGGCCGGCCACCCTCGCCACCCGACTCCTCGTGCTGCACGAGGGCGCTGTCGCCACCCAGCCCCTCTCGCTCGACACCCTTCCGGAGAGCACCGACCTGGCACGAGCCCTGGTTCTAGCCAGCAAACCGCCCCACCAGTAGAGCTGCCGAAAGGTGCGGCGGCCGGAGTTCCCGTGCCGGGTACCCGGGATTGCCCGCTCGACCCGCCACGTCACCGCGCCCTCGCCACACTCACTTGAGAGCGGAGAGCCGGACCACAACGGTGAGCGCGCCGGACACCGGTGACCACTGGATGATCACAGCGCGGAGAGACCTGACCACGTTCACCCCGACACCGCGCCGGATGAACCCGAAGACGGCCCCGAAGTCCCTGACAACCTGCCCGACCGAACGGTCACCCCGTCGGCACAACCCGACGATCCCGTTCCTGAAGTCCGGCGTGAACGAACGACGAGGGCGGCGAGGCTTCTTCTCCCCCACGCTCTCCGTGATGGACATCCCCCTGAGCTGAGCCCTGATCTCGAATGTCCGCCGAAGCGGATCGAGATCGCGTCAGCGGAGCGGATAACCGGGACAGGACGGACAACCCGTGAATCACGATGCCTTTCCTCTGCCCGGGTGTTCGCTTTACCGACGCTCGTGCCGCCCGGAATCGACGGGTTCGAAAACCCGCCGAGTCGTCTCGGTTACGTGAGTGGGTCAGGCGTGCCGGAGACAGAGGGTTCCCCACTGGAAGCCCGCACCGATCCCGGACAGCACGTAGGTGTCTCCCGGAAGGAGGGAGCCCTCGGTGACGGTGGTGTGCAGGGCGGTGAACAGGCCGGCTGATCCGGTGTTGCCCAGTCGGTCGATGGTGACGGGTGCACGCTCACGGGGAACGCCCAGAGCGGCCATGGCCTCCGTGAGGATGTTCAAGTTGGCCTGGTGCAGGAAGAAGTGCCGGACTTGGTCGATCGGCACGCCGGCGCAGGCAGCGGCGCTGGTGATGCTCTCGGGCAGCCGTGTGGTCGCAGCGTTCCAGACGGCGCGGCCGTCCATGGACAAGTAGTGCTCTCCCGCGGCGAGGGTGGCGATGCTGGTGGGCAGCCGGGAGCCTCCGGCCGGGATCTGGACATCGTAGGAAAGCCGGGAACCCAGGTTGTAGGAGAGCAGGCCCGCGCCAGGGGTGTCGGAACGGGTGAGGACCACGGCTGCCGCGGCGTCTCCGAAGAAGACACCGGCGGTGCGGTCGGTGGGATCGGTGATCCTGGAAGCGCAGTCGGCCGCGAGGAGCAGGATGGTGGTGATGGAGGGATTCTGCAGGAGATGGGCGGCGATCAGCATCGCCTGGATTCCGGAGGCGCAGGCGGCTTGGGTGACGTCGAGGGAAAGAGCACGGTGGGCGCCGAGGGCGTCTTTGACGATCAGCGCGGTCGACAGGAGCGGCTGGTCCCAGGTGTAGGTGGCGACGATGACCGCGTCCAGCTGCGCGGGCCCGATGCCGGCGGCCGCCAACGCCGGGTGGGCCGCGGCGACGCACATGTCGGAGGTCGCCAGACGCGGGTCCAGACGGCGGCGTTCGCGGATTCCGGTACGGCTGGTGATCCATTCGTCGCTGGTGTCCAGGGTGCGGGTGAGCTCCTGATTGCTGACGACCGTCGGTGGCAGGTGCATCCCGGTTCCGGCGATGGCGAACGGCACGGACAGGCCGGCACCGGTCTGGTGGCACAGGGGCTGATCCAGGGCGACGGTCATTCCGCGGCCCTCCGTTCGGGTGCGTTCGGTGTTCCTCGAAGAATTCCCATATTCCATTCCTTTCCATGTCGATTTACGAATGCCCGGCACTTCCAAGCCCGTTGCATTACAACGCCGCCGCATCATCTCACGGAGATCTGATCCGAAGTTCTCTCTTTAATCAATGAGAGTGAGAAAAGATTCGACTACTTGACTTCACATAACGGAAAAGCCTTTGTCGTGCTGCGCGTGCACGGGGGGCGGATACTGGCGGTGATCAGTTTTCGAATACCTTTACGGAGGGGCCGATGCGACGGGACCGGCGGGACGGACGATTTGCGGATTCCTTGCTCGCGCTGTTGAGCCGGGACTGGATCGGGGTGCCGGTCGCGGTGCTGGTAGCGGGGGCGGGCATCGGGCCGGCCGGGGCGGGGACGACCTGGGCGACGGCGCTCGGCGCCCTGGCGATGGCTGTCGGTGTGCTGCTGGCAGTGGGAGCCGTGCGCCACTTGGTCCTGATGGCCCGCGAGCGGCGGGAGAACCCCCCGCCGGGGCGGCTGGTCGGTGTGGGCGGCCACCGGATGCACGTCCTCGCCGAGGGAGAGGCCGGGAGCGGGCCGACGGTGGTCTGGATGCCCGGCGGGCACGCCCCGGGTGAGGACTTCCGGGAGCTGCACACCATGCTGTCGGCCCGGGCCAGGTCGGTTCTGGTCGACCGGTTCGGTTCGGGCTGGAGTGACGTCGGGACCTTCCCGAGAACGACGGCGGGCGAGGCGGAGGAGCTTTGGGCGGCGCTGGAGGGGGCAAGGGAGCAGGCACCCTTCGTGCTCGTCGGTCATTCCTTCGGAGGGTTGCTGGTCGCGAACGCGGCCAGGCGTCGGCCCGATCTGGTGGCCGGTCTCGTGCTGCTCGATCCGACTCCCCCGGAGGTGGTCGCCTTCGCGCCGCGAAACCGGCAGCTCGCGCGGATGCGTCGCGGCCTCCTGCTGACGGCGGTGAGGCAGTTGTTCGGTGCCCATCGCGGTCGCGGGAACCGGGCGGGTCAAAGCTGCGCAGCAGCATCGGCCTTCGCCGAACTGACGCCGTCCGGGCTGGCGGGAGTCGGCTGGGAGACCGTGGTGTACGACGGGGATCTCGGGGACCTTCCCCTGGTGCTGGTGATACCCCGGGATCTCATCGGCGGTGAGGCGGTGCTGGCCGGCGCCCGGGACGCTGCCGAGGCCGAGCGGATCAGCCGCTTCTACCTCCGGAGCAGGGTCCGGTATCTGTCGACGTCGACGTCGTCACGACTGGTGCACACGCCGCAGGGCACGGGACACGGCTTTCCGCACGAAGTTCCCTCCTTCGTGGTCGGTGTGGTCGAGGACCTGGTGCGTGAGCTTCGTACAACCGGCCCCTGACTGCCGCGCCGGGTCCGTCCCGACCTGGGTCGGGAGGACGAGGACCCCAGGGCGGTGCCGGCGTGTGCGCAGCGGCGGTAAAGCGGCTGCCGAGGGCGACGGCGGTGCCGGACGCCGTGTCCGGGCGCCCTGCCGGTCATGGCGTCCCTTCCTCGGACGGGGACCTGCCCAGGGACGGCACGGAGGCGAACAGCGCTCGGGTGTAGGGGTGCCGCGGCGTGCGCAGGATCGTCTCGGTGGGGGCGCTCTCCACGATCCTGCCGTGCCGCATGACCGCCACGGTGTCGGAGACGTGGCAGACCGCCGGCAGGTTGTGACCGATGAAGAGCACCGAGAGTCCGAGCCGTCGCTGGAGTTCGCGGATCGTGTTGAGGACGGAGGCCTGGACCGAGACGTCGAGCGCCGACGTGATCTCGTCGGCGATCAGCAGGCCGGGGTCGACGGCCAGGGCACGGGCGAGGGAGACCCGCTGGCGCTGACCGCCGGACAGCTGCCGCGGCAGACGGTCGGCGAGCCGGGGGTCCAGGCCGACGAGGCCGAGCAGTTCGGTGACGCGCTCGGCGCGGGCGGCCCGGTCGAGCCGGCTGAAGACGCCGGCGGCTTCGACAAGCGTCTGGCGGGCCGTCATCCGGGGGTCGAGCGCAGTGTCCGGATCCTGGAGGACGATCTGGACGAGGCGGCCGAGCCGGCGCCGGTCGCGGGCGGTACGGGTGCGGACCTCCCGGCCGTCGATCAGGACCCGGCCACTGTGCATGGGGACGAGGCCGACGATCGCGCCGGCCAGACTGGACTTCCCGGAGCCGGACTCGCCCACGAGCCCGAGCGTGGTGCCGGACGCGATCTCCAGCGAGACGCCGTCCACGGCGGCGAGGGAGACGCGGGAGCCGGGGTGGCGGACGGTGAGGCCGGTCACCTGAAGGTTGGTCATGAGGCGGCCACCGTCTTCAAGTCCGCTGTCACCGGCACCGGATGCCAGCAGGCGACCCTGTGAGTGGCATCGAGGTCCTGCAACGGTGGAGCCTGCTCGGCGCAGTGGTCCTGGCGGTGCGGGCAGCGGGGCTCGAACGGACATCCCCGTGCGGGCACGAACGGGTCGGGCGGTGCGCCCCCGATCGTCGGCAGCGGTCGGCCGCGGTCGGCTGCGAGATCCGGCACCGAGGCGACCAGGGCCCGGGTGTAGGGGTGCCGGGCGCCGTCGGCGAGGCGGCCGGCGGGCACGGCCTCGACGATGCTGCCCGCGTACATCACCAGGACCCGTTCGCAGAACTCCCCCACGAGTGCGATGTCGTGGCTGATGAACAGGACCGCGGCGGAGGTGTCCCGCCGGATGTCGGTGAGCAGCCGGGTGATCTGCCGCTGCACGGTGACGTCGAGCGCGGTGGTCGGTTCGTCGGCGATGATCAGCCCCGGTCGCGTCATCAGCCCGGATGCGATCATCACGCGCTGGCGCTGGCCGCCGGAGAGCTGGTACGGACGTGAGCGCAGCAGAGCCGGGGGGAGGTCGACCCGGCGCAGGGCGTCGGCAGCCTCCGCGGCCGCCTGTGCACGGCTCGTGCCGCGGTGGGCCCGGACGGCCTCGGTGAGCTGGGTGCCGATCCGCAGGGACGGGTTGAGCGCCGAGGCCGGGTTCTGGAAGATCACCGACAGGCCCGTCGCGAGGTGCCGGTCCCGCTCCTTCGGCGTCAGGGTGGCGAGGTCGGCTCCGAGCAGGCGCAGGGTGCGCCGGGACACCCGGGCACCGTAAGGGAGCAGGTCGGCGACGGCGAGCGCGGTGAGCGACTTACCGGACCCCGATTCGCCGACGAGCCCGACGGCCTCGCCCGGCCGCAGCGAGAGGCTCACACCGCGCACCGGCTGGATCGTGCCGTCCGGGGTGGGGAGTTCGACGGTGAGGTCCTCGACCTGGAGGACCAGCCCGTCCTCGGCGGGGCCGCTCGGTGCGTGCGTCGGTGCGGGGGCGCGCGGGGCCGGGCCGCGGCGGGCGACGCTCCCGGCCAGGGTCTCGCCGAGCAGTTGGAACGTCAGGGCCGCGTAGAGGACAGCCAGGCCCGGGGCCAGCGCGGGCAGCGGCTCGGCGTAGATCCGGTCGAGTCCCTGGCTGAGCAGCAGCCCCCAGTCGTAACTGGGCGGTTGGACGCCCAGGCCGAGGAAACTCAGCCCGGAGAGCGCGACCAGGGTGGTGCCCGCCGCCGTGGTGGTGCTCAGGAGCAGCGGCTCCGCGATGTTGGGCAGGACGTGCCGCCACAGCAGCCGGTGGCGGCGCAGGCCGAGGACACGGGCCGCGGCCAGGTGGTCGGTGCCCGCGACCCCTGCGGCGAGGGTCTGGGCGAGCCGGGCGAATCCGGGGGCGCCCGCCGCTGCGAGGGCCGCCACCGCCCCGGCGGCGCCCGCGCCGAACACGACCGCGAGGAACATCGCGACGAGGAGTGCCGGGAAGGCGAGCAGGAGGTTGATCAGTCCGGCGGTCAGCCGGCGGCCGCGTCGGCCGAGAACCGCGGTACAGGCCCCGACAAGGATTCCCGAGCCCGCGCCGAGCAGGGCCGCCGCCAGCGCGAGCAGCAGGGAGGGCCGGGTGGCCGTCAGGACCCGGGCGAGCACGTCCCGGCCGAGGCCGTCCGTTCCGAAGGGGTGCGCGGCGGAGGGTCCCCGGAGCACGGCCGAGGGGTCCGGGCGGTCGGCCGCCGCGCCCCAGACCATCGGACCGACGAGGGCGAGCGCGACGAGTGACGCCAGCATGAACGCGGTGGCCCAGGCGATGAGTGGGCGCCGGAAGCCGGACGGAAGGCACATGGTCACATCTCCCGGATGGCCGAGCGGGGATCGAGTACGGCGAGCAGAACGTCGACGAGGAGGCCGGCGAGCAGCACGGTGGTGCCCAGCACCAGCACCATCGCCTGGACCACCGGGTAGTCCTGTGCGACCGCGGACTGGGCCATGGCGGAGCCGATGCCCGGCCAGGCGAAGACCTTCTCGACCAGCACGGTGCCTGCGATCAGGGCGGGCAGCAGGCTGCCGGCGACCGTGAGTGCGGCTGTGGCCGTGTTCGGTGCAGCGTGCCGGAGGTACCGGCGTGCGGGAGACAGCCGTTTGCTCCGGGCCGTGCGCAGGTAGTCCTCGTTCAGCACCTTCAGCGCCTCCACCCGGACGATGCGCAGCAGGACAGCGGTGGGCGCGAGCGAGAGCGCGAGGACGGGCAGGACGAAGGACCCGACGCCTGCCGCACCGGCCACCGGAAGCAGTTGGAGGCCGACGGCCAGAAGCGCCGTGAGTCCGGCGGCCAGGACGAAGTCCGGCACTCCGGCCAGGCCGGCGGTGATCGCGGTGAACGCCGACTCGGTGCGCGGGCGGCGGCCGTCAAGGGTGCGGACGGCAGCGAGCAGGCCACCGGGCAGGGCGACGACGAGGGTGACCACGAAGGCGAGGCAGGCGATCTCCAGGGTGGCCGGCAGCCGGGTGCGGATCATCTCCGCGACCGGTGTGCCGGTGACCAGTGAGGTGCCCAGGTCCCCGTGCAGGAGGCCGCCGAGGTAGTGCCGGTACTGGGACAGGAATGGGGTGTCGAGCCCGAGGGCGTGTCTGCGGGCGGCCACCAGGTCGGGGGCGGCGTCGACGCCGAGCGCGGCCCGGACCGGATCGCCGGGGACGAGGCGGATCATCGCGAAGGACGCGGTGAGCACGAACCCGAGGGAGAGGAGCAGCCGGACAGCGCGGCGGCCGAGGAACACCGTCCAGGGGTGGCGCAGCAACTGGGATACGGACATGGTGGGCCCTCGGTCACTGAGGTGGGCGGTCACTGGTGGAGTCGGATGCTGGTGGGAACGAGCCGGCCGCCGAAGGTGGTGGCGAAGGTGGTGCGGTAGCCGTACACGCTGCTCCGGCCTTCGGCGATCGGCAGCGCGTCGGCCGAGCGGAAGAGGGCGGCGGCTGCCCGGTTCCAGGTGCCGCATCCGGTGGTGTCGGTCTCCCCAAGTGCCTTGGTGACCAGGGCGTCGTACTCGGGATTGGTCACCCCCGCGAAGTTGAGGCCCTGGGCGGGGGTGGAGCCGGAGAAGAAGGGGATGAAGCCGACCGGCAGGGCGAAGCCGGGGGTACTGCCGACCACCACGTCGAAGTCGGCGCTCCGGTACATGGCGTTGACGAGGGCGGGGAGGCTCTCGGTCACCAGGTCGACCTCGACGCCGAGCTCCGTCCACTCCCTGGCCATCAGTTCGGCGACGGAGGGCAGGGTCGGGCCGAGGTCGGGGCTGGTGATCAGGCGGAGCCGGAGCATCCGGCCGTCCTTGGTCAGCGGGCCGTCGGCGGAGCGGGTCCAGCCGGCGTCGCGCAGGGCCTCGACGGCGTTCCGCGCGGGCAGGTTGGCATCGGCGAGGGCGGCGTGGCAGACGGCGCCCTCGGCGCCGAAGTCGCCGGCCGGGCTGCCGGTGCCGCCGACGGCGACGTTGGCCAGGCCCCGGCGGTCGAGGGCGGCGACCAGGGCGCGGCGCAGCTCGCGGTCCGCGAGTACCCGGCCTGGGCGCTGGTTGAAGAACGTGAGCCCGACCACGGTCGCCACGTCGGCGGTGGTCAGGCCGTGGCCGGTGAGCCGGGCGCGGTCCGGCCCGCTCACGCCCGCGATGTCGACGCCTCCGGTGAGCAGCAGGTTCGCCACCGTGGAGGACTGCGGCACGACCGAGATGACGATGCGCGCGGGGAGCCCGGGGTGTGTGGTCGTCGCCCCGGCGGGCCCCCAGGAGTAGTCGTCGCGGACGGTGAACTCGTACGGTCCGCCGGGGGTGTAGCGGGTCAGTACGTAGGGGCCGGTTCCCTGGGTGGCGCGGTCCAGCGAACCGGGCCGGTCGAGGCCGGCGGGGCAGACGATCGGCAGCAGACCGATGGTGCGGACGAGGAAGGGGAAGGGGGCTGCGGTGGTCGTCGACACCCTGCCCGTCCCGTCGTCGGCGCTCGCGGTGAACGGGACGTTCGGGAGGACGGTCCGGGCACCGGCGAGCTGATTGCCCGGGTTCCCGGCGTAGGTGAGTGCCCGGGCCACCGCCGAGGCGGTGAGGGGAGTTCCGTCGGAGCAGGTGACGCCTGGGCGGAGGGTGAAGGTGGCCGTGGTGGTGGTGGCCTGCCAGGAGGAGGCCAGGCCGGTGACCAGAGTGCCGTCGGGGGCGAGGTTGACCAGGGAGTCGTAGGCGTAGTGGGCCTGGGCGGCACCGAACGCGGAGTACGGGTCGAAGCTCGGTGTCTCACTGGACTCGGCGATCCGGACGGTGCCTCGGTCCACCAGGTGGGTGCTCGTCGAGGAGGTGGCGCCGCCGCAGCCGCCCAGCGCGACGGCCGAGGCTGTGAGAGCGGCCGCCAGGGCGACCGGCGGAGTGCGTCGGAGCATGGCGTCATGGTCGCACCAAGGCTTGGACCGGCTGATTCAACTGGCTTGCGCGGAAGGCATGTTCGAACATCCCGAATCGCCCGGCGGCTTGGCCGGGAGCCGTCGGGGACGCCTGGGGCGGTGATCCCTGATTCACCCATACGGGGGGGTGCCGCAGCCGCCGTGTCACGCGCCCAGCGTTCACGAGGCTGCGGCGGCGAGCACCGGTCGGACACGGCGTTCCTTCGAGGCGGTAATCATTTAATCGCTCCGGTGAGTGTCGGGCGCGCCGCAATTGAGGTTACGCGAGGAGATCATCACCACTCACATGAGTGAACCGGCATGAGGGCATTTGGCTCAGGCGGGCGCGGCTCGGCTACCGTGATCACGGGATCGGACGGTGCATTCCGGTGTCCGGGAATTCAATTCGCCAGACGGGTCCCGGATCTCGAGATGGAATGATTCATATCCGCCCGGCGGTGCACTGCTTCGGTGTTCGCCACTCCCCGGGTTCCCTGTCAGAGGATGGAGCATCATGCCGCCTGTAGTACCGCCCTTCCTGATCGGCCTCATCGTCGCGCCACTGGCCAAACGTCTGCTCAAGCCCCTGGTGGGTGGAGTCGTAAAGGCGTCCGTCGGCATCGCGATGGAGGTGAAGAAGGCAGCTCAGGAGGCCGGGGAGAACATCCATGACCTCGCAGCCGAAGTGGCTGCCGACGTGGTGGCCGCCCAGATCGCCGCCGGTGAGACCGAAAGCCACTCCGGTGACGGCCAGCACGCCACCGGGCACGGCTCCAAGGGGGAATCGAGGACCCCGAAGATCCGCGCGACCGCCGGTAGCGCCGCCGGAAAGACGCACTGACGGCCCGTAAGGGATCACGGCCGCCGCCGGGCGCGCATTCCGATCGATTTTGACGGGATTCGCGCGGGCGGCGGCCGTTGACAGGCCGTTCGCCCATCGAGATTTGCCTTACGCCATTTCCCGCTCCGTCGTCGTAATCCGTCATGTCCGTGGCAGATTTCCGCGACCTCCGCAAACAGGTGAACCTACACATGCCATCGCTCCTGGGTGCCGCCACCGAATTCCGCTCCGTGGAATTGGGTGCGAGCCCGCGCTCGGTCACACCGGGCCGCCAGCGCTGGGACGTCAGGCTGGTCCTCGGACGCCCCCGGACGGCCGAGATCCTCGCCGCCGCGCTGCGTCACATTCCCGGGATCACCGAGGCCCAGGCCAACCCCGTCACCGGCGGGGTGCTCGTCCGGCATGATGCGCGGCTGCGCGCAACGGACATCAGCCGGATCATCCGCGGGGCCGTCACCCGGGTCGCGGAGGAACCGACCGGGGCGCGGCGTCCGGCACCCGCCGGCCCCGCCCCCGTGCCGACGCCTCGGGCGGACCGCGGCGCGGTCGTGAGCCCTGTGCTCGCCGTCGGCGGCGGGGTCGCGGCCGGGGTCGCACTGATCAAGGGATCGGCGCTGAGCAGGCAGTTGGTGGCCGCGGGCGGGGTTGCCGCGGCCACCGCGGTCGTCCTGCGGAAGGCCTGGCGCGGAACGGCCGTCGTGTCCCGGGACGCGACCGGGCCCGAGCTTCACCCCTTGCTGGAGATCGTCGGTCCGTACCGGCGCCGTCTCTACCGGGCTGCTGCCCTGTCCGTCGCCTGTCAGGCCGCGGAGATGGCGCTCGGCACCTTCCTCGGCTGGACCGGACTGGTCCTCATCAAGGGAGAGGCCGCTCCGTTGGCCAGCCTCGGCCTGACCACGGCCTCCGCTCAACTCTGGGGCCTGGCGGGGCTGGTGGCCGTCGCCTGTGGCGCGGTGGCGGGCCTCTCATACGCCTCGAACCTCCAGTGGCGCCGACTCGGCCAGGACATCGAGCACGAGTGGCGGAGCCGCACGTACCGACACGTACAGCACCTCGAACTGGGGCACTTGGAGGGTGAGCGGACCAGCAGGGTGGCCGGCTCCCTCACCGACGACGTCGGCCAGTTGGGCGCCTTCTTCGCCGGACCGGCCAACGACGTGCTGCAACTCGTCACCAGCCTGGCCGTCCTGGTGCCGGCCTTCCTCCTGCTGGCACCCCAGATCGCCTGGATCGCGTTCCTGCCGATCCCGGTCATCGCCTGGCTGTCGCTGCACCATCAGAAGAAGGCAGCGGCGGACTACGCCGTCACCGGCGAGTGCCGGTCCAGGCTGGGCAGCCAAGTGATCAACTCCCTCGAAGCCGGTGCGACCGTCAAGAGCTTCTGCACCGAGGACTACGAGGCCGAACGCATCGACGCGCTGAGCGAGTCGGTCCAGGAGAGCAGCCGGCAGACCGATCGGAGCACGATCCGCCACGCCGAGACCGTCCGGTCCTGCACCACCGCGTCGATGGCGGCAACCCTGCTGATCGGCGGACGTTCGGTACTCAACGGCACCCTGCGCTTCGAGGTGTTCAGCCCGCTGATCGGGTTGCCCCAGATGCTGCTGATGCGGATGAGCCGACTCGGCGGCATCGCCGACCAGTACCAGCGCACCCTCGCCTCGTACGACCGGGTCCAGCGGCTGCGCGCCCTGCCCGTCGAGGCCGACGGCGGCGACGGGACGCTCGATCTCGCAGAGGTGCGGGGCGAGATCGTCCTCGACGGGGTCACCTTCGCCTACCCCGGCCGGCCGACGGCGCTGAAGGACCTCTCACTGACCATCCCTGCCGGGCAGGTGACCGCCCTGGTGGGCGCCACCGGCTCCGGCAAGACGACGATCGCCAGACTGCTCATGCGATTCCAGGACGCCCAGTCCGGAAGGGTACTGATCGACGGACAGGACATCAGGGACCTGCGGCGGCACAACCTGCGCCACGCCATCGGCTTCGTCGCCCAGGATCCGTTCCTCTTCGACGGCAGCATCGCCGACAACATCCGCTACGGCACCTTCGAAGCTCCGGACGAGGCAGTGCTCCGGGCCGCCGCCATGGCCGAGGCCCACGCCTTCATCGCCACGCTGCCGGACGGCTACGACACCCTGATCGGTGAACGCGGTGCCGCGCTCTCCGGCGGCCAGCGGCAGCGGATCGCCCTGGCTCGCGCGATCCTCAAGGACTCGCCGGTCGTCATCCTCGACGAGGCCACCTCCGCCGTGGACAACGAGACCGAGGCCGCCATCCAGCGCACACTGCGCGGCTTCGCGGTCGACCGCACGATGGTCGTCATCGCCCACCGCCTCTCCACGGTCCGCCACGCCGACCGGATCTACGTCATGGACAAGGGCGGCATCGTCGCCGAACAGGGCACTCACAACGAACTCCTCGCCCAGCACGGACTCTACGCATCTCTCTGGCAGCTGCAGGCCGGCGAACTCGCCGCCTGACCGCAGAAAGAAGCCGCTCCGCCCGCCGATCGCGTGACACCACCGCACTTGGCGCGGCCCGGCACGTCCTGCGCGTATGCCCACCCATACTTCTGGAGGTACCCCCATGTCCCGTCGCGACGGAGACGTCCTTCCCCTGACCGCGGCCCAGCGGGAGATCTGGCTCGCCGAGCAGAGCTCCCGGACGCCGATCCCGGGCTACCGCGTCGGTGAATGCCTGGAGATCCACGGGCCGGTCGACCCGGAGCTGTTCGAAGCCGCGCTGCGCCGGGTGGTCGACGAGGTCGACGCCCTGCACGTGACCTTCGTCGACGACGGTGAAGGCCCGTGCCAGGTGCTCCGCGAGACCTGGGACTGGGCGCCCGCTCATCTGGACTTCGGCGCGGAGCCGGATCCCCGGGCGGCGGCCATGGAGTGGATGGAGCGGAACCTGGCCCGTCCACTGGACCTGGCCCGTGATCCGTTGTTCGGCCATGCGCTGATCCGGCTGTCACCCACCGAGTTCCTCTGGTACCTGAACTACCACCACGTGGTGCTGGACGCGATCAGCAGCTCGATGGTCCGGCAGCGGGTCGGCGAGGTGTATTCGGCACTGACCGAGGGCGATGACGTTCCGCCCTCGCCGTTCGGCACGCTGCGGGACCTGGTGGACAGCGACGCCGGCTATCGCTCCTCCGCCGACTTCACGGCGGACCGCGCCTACTGGACC
This sequence comes from Streptomyces sp. NPDC002809, assembly GCF_040295435.1. Classification (NCBI taxonomy): domain Bacteria; kingdom Bacillati; phylum Actinomycetota; class Actinomycetes; order Kitasatosporales; family Streptomycetaceae; genus Streptomyces; species Streptomyces sp. NPDC002809. Next base: position 13,718 of record NZ_JBEOVJ010000050.1, on the reverse strand, counting down.
GAGCGCTTCGCCGACCTGCCTGCCCCGACACGGCTCACGGATACCTCCGCGACCGACCCTCACCGCGCCCTGCGCGTGGCCGGGGAACTGGAGCTGCGGAACCCCGAGGCGTTGCGGGCAGCGGCGGCCCGGGCGGGTGTCAGGTGGTCCCGGATGGTGATCGCGGCTACGGCGCTCTACGCCCACCGGCTGAGTGGCGCCCAGGACGTGGTGCTCGCCCTTCCCGTCACCGCCCGCCGGGGCTCCGACCGCGAGCTGATGTCGGTGCCCGGCACGGTGTCCAACGTGGTGCCCCTGAGGCTGACCGTACGACCGGACATGCCGTGGGGCGACCTCGTCGCCCAGGTGGCGCGCGAGGTCGAGTCGGCCGTCGCGCACGAGCGCTACCGCAGCGAGGACCTACTGCGCGACCTCGGCGCACCCGGCGGCATCGGAACCGCGTTCCCCCTGATCGTCAACATCATGGCCTTCAACGCCAGGCCGAGCTTCGCCGGGCATCCGGCCTCGGTTCACCACTTCGTCTCGGGGTCGACCACCGACCTGGCCGTCTGGGTCTTCGACTACCGGGACGGCAACCCTCCGCTTCTCCGGCTGCACGGCGCCCCGGAGGCGTACGGGGACGCCGACCTGGCCGCACACCAGCGGAGGCTGCTCGCCCTGCTCGGCGCCGTCGCGGACCTCGACCCGGACGAGGCGGTGGGCCGGGTCGATCTGCTCACGGCCGAGGAACACCGAGAAGTGGCGGTCCTCGGCACCGGGCCGGCGGCGGAGCCTCCTGCCGGGAGTCTGCCGGAGCTGTTCCGGGAGCAGGTCCGCACGATTCCGGACAGCCTCGCGGTGGTGTGCGGCGACGTCTCGCTGACGTACGCGGAGCTGAACGTGCGGGCGAATCGGCTGGCGCACGCGTTGATCGCGCGGGGTGCGGGCCCGGAGCGGCTGGTGGCGGTGGCACTGCCGAGATCGGCCGAGTTGGTGGTGGCGATCCTCGCGGTGCTGAAGTCCGGCGCGGCGTACGTTCCGGTGGACCCCGAGTATCCGACCGCCCGGATCTCGTACCTCCTCGACGACGCCGGCCCGGCCCAGGTGATCACCGACAGCCGCAGCAGGGAGCGCCTGCCCGACGACAGCCCCGCCGGCCGACTGGTCCTGGACGACCCGCAGACGGCAGCCCTGCTGGCCGACTGCCCGGCAGCCGACCCGATGGTGACGGTCGACCCCGGCAACCCGGCCTACGTCATCCACACCTCCGGCTCCACCGGCAGGCCCAAGGGCGTGGTCGCGACACACGGCGGCCTGCTCGACCTGCTCACCGACCACCGGCAGGTGCAGTTCGCCCCGCTGCTGAAGGACCGGCAGCGGCTGCGGGTGGCACTGACCACCTCGGTGTCGTTCGACGCCTCCTGGAACCAGCTGATGGCCCTGTTCGGCGGCCATGAGCTGCACGTCCTGGACCGCACGACCTGGACCGATCCCGAAGCCTTCGTCGACTACGCGGCGCGCCAGGGTCTCGACTACGTCGAGGCCACCCCTTCCTACCTCCAGGACCTCGTGGCCCACGGGCTGTTGAGCGACCGGCAGCGCGGCCCCGCCCTGGTCGCGGCGGGCGGGGAGGCCGTTCCCGAGCACCTGTGGGAGCGGATGCGGGCCGCCGAGGGGACGCTCTGCCTCAACCTGTACGGGCCTTCCGAGTGCACCGTCAACTCGGTCGCCGCGCCCGTGGGACCGAGCCCTCGCCCGGTCATCGGCCGGCCCGTCAGCAACGCCCGGCTCCACGTGCTGGACGGGGCGTTGCAGCCGGTGCCGACAGGTGTGGCGGGTGAGCTGTACATCGCGGGCGCCGGACTGGCGCGGGGATACCTGAACCGGCCGGGCCCGACCGCGGGACGGTTCGTGGCGGACCCCTACGGTCCCGGCGGCTCGCGGATGTACCGCACGGGCGACCTGGTCCGCTGGAACACCGACGGGAACCTGGAGTTCCTGGGACGCACCGACGACCAGGTCAAGGTACGCGGCTTCCGGGTCGAACCCGGCGAGATCGAGGCGGCCCTGGGCGAGCACCCGGACATCGCACGGGCAGCCGTCACGGTCCGCACCGACGAGGAAGCCCGGCTGGTCGCGTACGTAGTCCCCGTCACGGGGCAGGCCGTCCCCACGGACACCCTGCGGGCCCGGCTGCGGGAGCGGCTGCCGGAGTACATGGTGCCGTCGGCGATCGTGGTGCTGGACGCACTGCCGCTGACTCCGAACGGCAAGCTCGACCGGCGCGCCCTCCCCGCCCCCGAGTCCCGGCCGGCGGTACCGGGCCGAGCTCCCCGCACAGCGGTCGAGCACCTGCTCTGCGGGCTGTTCGCCGAGGTGCTGGGGGTCGCCGAGGCCGGGCTTGACGACAGCTTCTTCGACCTCGGCGGGCACTCCCTGCTGGCCACCCGGCTCATCGCGCGGGCCCGTTCGGTGCTGGGCGTGGAACTGCGGCTCAGCGATCTCTTCGACGCGCCGACGGTGACGCGGCTGGCGGCCAGGGTGGATGTCGCGGGCCGGGCGCGCCCGGCGCTGGGGCGGAGTGAGCGGCCCGGGGCGGTCCCGCTGTCCTTCGCGCAGCGCCGGCTGTGGTTCCTGCACCGGATGGAGGGCCCGAGCGCCACATACAACATCCCGCTGGCCCTGCGGCTGTCCGGAACCCTGGACGAGCGCGCCCTGGAAGCCGCCCTGACGGACGTCGTCGAGCGGCACGAGAGCCTGCGCACCGTCTTCCCGGTGGTTGCCGGCGTGCCGTGCCAGCGCGTGCTGGACCCGGACGCGGCACGGCCGCGCCTGCCGATGACCGAGGTGTGCGAGAGCGAGCTGCCCGGCCGGCTGGCCGAGGCGGCCCGGCAGGGCTTCGAGCTCTCCGAGGAGCCGCCGCTGCGTGCCGAACTGTTCCGGCTCGGCGCCGAGGAGCACGTACTGCTGCTCGTGGTGCACCACATCGCCGGTGACGGCTGGTCGACGGGCCCTCTCTCACAGGATCTGACGACCGCGTACGCGGCCCGTAGCGCGGGTGTCGAGCCGGAGTGGTCGCCGCTGCACGTCCAGTACGCCGACTACACCCTCTGGCAGCGGGAGCTGCTCGGCGACGGCACCGACCCGGGCAGCTTGCTGAACGGCCAGCTCGCGTACTGGCGGGAGCGGCTGTCGGATCTGCCCGACCAGGTCGAACTGCCCTTCGACCGGCCCCGTCCCGCGTTCATGTCCTACCGGGGCGCGCAGCTGCCGGTGCACATCGACGCCGAGCTGCACCGGGGCCTCCGCGCCCTCGCCCGTGACGGCGGAGCCAGCCTCTTCATGGTGCTCCAGGCCGGTCTGGCCGCCCTGCTGGGCAAGCTCGGCGCCGGTACCGACGTTCCGATCGGCACTCCGGTCGCGGGACGCACCGACGAGGCCCTGGACGACCTGGTGGGCTTCTTCGTCAACACGCTGGTGCTGCGCACCGATCTGTCCGGCGACCCTTCGTTCACCGAACTCCTGGGCCGGGTGCGCTCCGACGCGCTGGCCGCCTACGCACACCAGGAGGTGCCGTTCGAGCACCTCGTGGAGGCGCTGAACCCGACCCGGACGCTCGCGCACCACCCGCTGTTCCAGACCATGTTCACCCTGCAGAACGCACCGTCCGGCACCTTCGGCCTGCCGGGGCTGCGGGTGGCGGCCGACCTGGTCCCCACCGGAACGGCCAAGTGCGATCTGACCTTCGTCCTGGCCGAACAGCCCGGCGCGGACGGGCTTTCGGGCGTGGTGGAGTACAGCACCGACCTCTTCGACGCGGCCACCGTCACCGGCATCGTCGAGCGGTGGCTGCGACTGCTGCGGGCCGTCGTCGCCGCCCCCGGCCGGCGGATCGGCCAGGTGGACGTGCTGTCCGCGGACGAGCTCAGGGCCCTGCTGCCGGTCGGCACCGGGCGGGCGGACGAGCTGCCGGAGAACGGCCTGCCCGCGCTCTTCGAACGGCAGGTGAGGGCGAACCCGTCCGCGACCGCGCTCACGGACGGCGAGGACTCCCTGACGTACGAGGAGCTCAACGCCCGTGCCAACCGCCTGGCGCATGCCCTGATCCACCGGGGCGTGGGGCCGGAGCAGAATGTGGCGCTGGCCCTGCCGCGCTCGGCTGAACTCGTCGTCGCGGTGCTCGCGGTACTCAAGGCCGGCGCCGCGTACGTGCCGGTGGATCCGGAGTACCCGGCCGCCCGAATCGCCTATCTGCTCCGGGACACCCAGCCCTCGCTGCTCGTGACGACGAGCCGGACCGGAGGGTTGCCGGGGGCGGAGCACGTGGACCGGTTGCTGCTGGACACCGCCGACCTGGACGGGCTGCCGGACACGGACCCGGGGGTCGCCGTCGACCCGGGCCAGGCCGCCTATGTCATTCACACCTCCGGTTCCACCGGAAACCCCAAAGGCGTGGTGGTCCCGCATCACAACGTGGTGCGCCTCTTCGACACCACGCGCGAGCTGTTCGGCTTCGGCGCCGACGACGTATGGACCCTCTTCCACTCCTACGCCTTCGACTTCTCGGTCTGGGAGCTGTGGGGTCCGCTGCTGCACGGCGGACGCCTGGTGGTCGTGGACCACGAGACCAGCCGCTCGCCCGGCCGGTTCCTGGACCTGCTCGCCCGCGAGCGGGTGACGGTGCTCAACCAGACCCCGTCCGCCTTCTACCAGCTGATGCAGGCGGACGCGGAGGACCCGGAGACCGGTCGTCTGCCCGCACTGCGCACGGTGGTCTTCGGCGGCGAGGCGCTGGAGCACGCCCGGCTGGCGAGCTGGTACGGGCGGCACGCGCACGACGTGCCGCGGCTGGTCAACATGTACGGCATCACCGAGACCACCGTGCACGTCACCTACGCGGCGCTCGACCGGACCGGCACCGCCGCCGGTGAGATCGGCACCCCCCTCCCGGACCTGCGGGCGTACGTGCTCGACGACGGCCTGCGGCCGGTGGCCCCGGGTGTGCCCGGCGAGCTGTACGTCGCGGGCGCGGGGCCGGCGCGCGGCTACCTGAACCGGCCCGGCCTCACAGCCGGGCGGTTCGTGGCGGACCCGTTCGGACCGCCGGGATCACGGATGTACCGCAGCGGAGACGTGGTGCGCCGTTCGGCCGACGGCACACTGCGCTACGTCGGCCGGGCCGACCAGCAGGTCAAGGTACGCGGCTTCCGGATCGAGCTCGGCGAGATCGAGGCGGCCCTGGCCGAGCACCCGGACATCGCCCAGGTCGCCGTCGTGGCCCGTCAGGACCGGGCCGACGACACCCGGCTGGCCGCGTACCTCGTGCCGGCAGCCGGTGCCGCACCACGCCCCGCCGACCTGCGGGAGCACCTGCGCGAGCGGTTGCCGGAGTACATGGTGCCGTCGGCGTTCGTCACGCTGGACGCCCTGCCGCTGACCGTCAACGGCAAACTGGACCACCGTGCCCTGCCCGCCCCCGGCCTCGCCCCGGCGGCCGTCTCCCGTGCCCCGCGCACCCCGCAGGAGCAGATCCTGTGCGCGCTGTTCGCCGAGGTCCTGGGTGTGCCGTCGGCCGGTGTCGAGGACGGCTTCTTCGACCTGGGCGGGCACTCGCTCCTCGCCACTCGTCTAGCAGCGCGCATCCGCGCCACGCTCGGCGTGGAGATGCCGCTGCGCACGCTGTTCGAGGCGCCGACCCCGGCCGGTCTGGCCGCCGCACTGGTGGCGGCCGGGCCCGCGCAGGCCGCCCTGGCACCGCGCGAGCGCCCCGCGGTCGTGCCGCTGTCGTTCGCGCAACGGCGGCTCTGGTTCCTGCACCAGCTGGAAACGGCCGACGCGAACTACCACATCTCCCTGGCCTGGCGGCTGTCCGGCGATCTGGACCGGTCGGCCCTGGAGGCCGCCTTGGCGGACGTGGTGGCCCGGCACGAGAGCCTGCGCACCGTCTTCCCTGCGGTGGACGGCGTGCCGCACCAACTGGTGCTGGACGCGGAGGCAGCCGGACCGCGGCTGCCCGTGAGCCGTACCACCGGGGCCGGGCTGCCCTCCCTGATGGCGGCGGCCAAGGACCGGCGGTTCGACCTGGCCGTGGACGTACCGTTGCGGGCCGAGCTGTTCGAGCTGGCGCCTGACGAGCACGTCTTCCAGTTGGTGCTCCACCACATCGCCGGCGACGGCTGGTCGCTGGGCCCGCTCACGCAGGGGCTGACCGCCGCCTACACGGCGCGCCGCCGCGGTGAGGAGCCGCAGTGGTCGCCGCTGCCGGTCCAGTACGCCGACTACACCCTGTGGCAGCACGAACTGCTCGGCGACTCCACCGACCGGGACAGCATGCTCGCCGGTCAGGCGGACTACTGGACCCGGCAGCTGGCCGGTCTCCCGGAGCTCATCCGGCTTCCCACCGACCGGCCCCGCCCTGCGACCGCCTCGCACCGGGGCGGCTCCGTGCGCGCCGGGCTGGACGCCGAGCTGCACCGCGGACTGCGGGAGCTCGCCCGTGCGCACGGGACCAGTCTGTTCATGGTGCTCCAGGCAGGGCTCGCGGCGTTGCTCAGCAAGCTCGGCGCGGGTGACGACATCCCGGTCGGCAGTCCGGTCGCCGGCCGGACCGACCAGGCGCAGGACGAGCTCGTCGGCTACTTCGTCAACACCCTGGTGTTCCGCACCGACACCTCCGGCGACCCGACGTTCACCGAACTGCTGGACCGGGTCCGGGACACCGCGCTGGCCGGGTACGCCCACCAGGACCTGCCGTTCGAATACCTGGTCGAGGTCCTGAACCCGGCCCGGTCGCTGGCACACCACCCGCTCTTCCAGGTCATGCTGGTGCTGCAGAACGCGCCCGGGGCCGACTTCGCGCCGCCCGGGCTGCGCGTCGACGAGATGCCTCCGGCGTCGACCACCGCCAAGCTCGACCTGATCTTCACGTTGTCCGAGCGGTACGCGCAGGACGGCTCCCCGGAGGGCATCGACGGGTCCGTCGAGTACGCCGACGACCTCTACGACCCGGCCGCCGTCGAGACGATGACGGCGCGGTGGGAGCGGCTGCTCCGCACCGCGGTAGCCGACCCGGGGCGGCCGCTCAGCCGGCTCGGCCTGCTCACGGCCGAGGAGCGCGATGAGCTGACGGCGCTGGGTACCGGCCCGGCGGCCCCGGACCGTGCCATGTCTCTGCCGGAGCTGTTCCGGGCTCAGGTCCGCAGGGTTCCGGACAGCCTCGCGGTGGTGTGCGGCGATGTCTCGCTGACGTACGCGGAGCTGGACGCGCGGGCGAATCGGCTGGCGCACGCGTTGATCGCGCGGGGTGCGGGCCCGGAGCGGCTGGTGGCGGTGGCACTGCCGAGGTCCGCCGAGTTGGTCGTGGCGATTCTCGCCGTACTGAAGTCCGGTGCGGCCTACGTTCCGGTGGACCCCGAGTATCCGACCGCACGGATCGCTTACCTCCTCGACGACGCCTGCCCGGCCCTGGTGATCACCGACACCCGCAGCCAGGAGCGCCTGCCCGACGACAGCCCCGCCGGCCGACTGGTCCTGGACAACCCGCAGACAGCAGCCCAGGTGGCCGACTGCCCGGCAGCCGACCCGATGGTGACGGTCGACCCCGGCAACCCGGCCTACGTCATCCACACCTCCGGCTCCACCGGCAGGCCCAAGGGCGTGGTCGCGACACACGGCGGTGTGGTCAACCTGTTCGCCGACCAGCGCCCGCTGCTCGCCCGCACGGGAGAACGCCTGCGGATGGGGCTGACCACTTCGGTGTCGTTCGACGCCTCGTGTGATCAGCTGATGGCCCTGTTCGGCGGTCACGAGCTGCACGTACTGGACCATGCGACCTGGACCGATCCCGAAGCCTTCGTCGACTACGTGGCGCACCGTGGCCTGGATTACGTCGAGGCGACCCCGTCCTACCTCCGGGTTCTGGTCGATCACGGGCTGCTGGACGACCCTCGGCATCGTCCGGCTCTGGTCGCGGCGGGAGGGGAGGCCGTTCCCGAGCACCTTTGGGAGCGGATGCGGGCCGCCGAGGGGACGCTCTGCCTCAACCTGTACGGGCCTTCCGAGTGCACCGTCAACTCGGTGACCGCGCCCGTGTCGTCGAGCACCCACCCGGTCATCGGCCGGCCCGTCAGCAACGCCCGGCTCCACGTGCTCGACGGTGCGTTGCAGCCGGTGCCGAAAGGTGTGGCGGGTGAGCTGTACATCGCGGGCGCCGGACTGGCGCGGGGATACCTGAACCGGCCGGGCACGACCGCGGGACGGTTCGTGGCGGACCCCTACGGTCCCGGCGGCTCGCGGATGTACCGCACGGGCGACCTGGTCCGCTGGAACACCGACGGAAACCTGGAGTTCCTGGGACGCACCGACGACCAGGTCAAGGTACGCGGCTTCCGGGTCGAACCCGGCGAGATCGAGGCGGCCCTGGCCGAGCACCCGGACATCGCACGGGCAGCCGTCACGGTCCGGCAGGACCGGGCGGCGGGCCCCCGGCCGGTCGCCTACCTGCAACCCGTCTCCGGGACGGAGCCCAGGCCGGAAGAGCTCCGGGCGCACCTGCGCGAGCGGCTGCCGGAGTACATGGTGCCGGCCGCGTTCGTCTGCCTCGACGCTCTGCCGCTGACACCGAACGGCAAGCTCGACCGGCACGCCCTTCCCGAGCCCGAGCCCACCGCGACGTCCGACGGCCGTGCACCGCACTCGCCCCACGAACACGTGCTGGCCGGCCTGTTCGCCGAGGTGCTGGGTCTGCCTCAGGTCGGTGTCGACGACGACTTCTTCGACCTCGGCGGTCACTCGCTGCTCGCTACGCGGCTGGTGGCGCGCGTCCGTGCGACGCTGGGCGTGGAGCTGGCCCTGTCAGCCCTGTTCCGTACCCCGACCGTGGCCGGTCTGGCCGCCGGGCTGGGCGGCGCGGACCGGGCCCGGCTCGCCCTGGGACGGGCGGAGCGGCCCGAGCTGGTGCCGCTTTCGTCCGCTCAGCGCAGGCTCTGGTTCCTGCGTCAGCTGGAGGGCGCCGAGTCCGTCTACAACATGCCGCTCGCGTGGCGGCTCTCGGGACCGCTGGACCCGGCGGCTCTCGAGGAGGCGCTGAGCGACCTCGCCGGCCGGCACGAAACCCTGCGCACGGTCTTCCCGGCCATGGACGGCGTGCCCTACCAGCAGGTACTCGCCGCGGAGGAGGCACGCCCGGAACTGTCGGTCACCCCGGCCGACGAGGCGGCCCTGCCGGAACTGCTGGCGGAGGCCGCTGCGCGCGGTTTCGACCTCGCCACCGAACCACCGCTTCGCGCCGAGGTCTTCGAGGTCTCAGCGGACGAGCACGTCCTGCTCCTGGTGATGCACCACATCGCCGGTGACGGCTGGTCGCTGGGCCCGCTGGCCGCCGACCTGGCCACCGCGTACGCGGCACGCCGCCAGGGCGGGGCGCCGCAGTGGGCGTCACTGACCGTGCAGTACGCCGACTACACCCTGTGGCAGCACCGGCTGCTCGGCGATGCGGACGACCAGGACAGTCTGTTCGCCCGTCAGACCGACTACTGGACGCGGACGCTCGCGGACCTGCCGGAGCAGATCCGGCTCCCCGCCGACCGTCACCGCCCCGCGACGCCTTCCTGCTCCGGCGGCCACCTGGCAATCGAGCTGGACGCGGAACTCCACGCCGGCTTGGTCCGGCTGGGCCGGGAGAACGGCGCCAGCGTGTACATGGTGCTGCAGGCCGGCCTGGCATCGCTGCTGGACAAGCTCGGTGCGGGCAGCGACATCCCGGTCGGCAGCCTGATCGCCGGCCGGACCGACCAGGCGCTGGACGACCTCATCGGGTTCTTCGTCAACACCCTGGTGATCCGCACGGACACCAGCGGCGACCCGTCCTTCGCCGAGCTGCTGGTCCGGGTCCGGGAGGGGGCTCTCGGCGCGTACGCACACCAGGACCTGCCGTTCGAGCATGTCGTCGAGGCCCTCAATCCGTCCCGGTCGCTCACCCGGCAGCCGCTGTTCCAGGTACTGCTCGCGCTGCAGAACGTGCCCCGCACCGAGTTCGAGCTGAGCGGTCTGACCGCCGAGATCATGCTGGTACGGACGCCGACGGCGATGTTCGACCTCGGCTTCCACCTGCTGGAGCGCGGCGGCACGGGCGGGCCGGCCGAGGGCATCATCGGGCGGGTCGAGTACAGCGCCGACCTGTTCGACCCCGCAACGGTGGAGGCGCTGGTCGCCCGGTGGCTGCGGCTGCTGGCGGCGGTGGTCGCCGACCCGGAGCGTCCGCTGAGCCGGGTCGACGTCCTCACAGCCGAGGAGCGGCGCGAGCTGTTGGTCGCCCGCAACGACACGGCCCGCCCGACTCCCGACGCCACCCTGCCCGCGCTGTTCGAGGCGTGGGCCCGGGCGACGCCGGAGGCGCCTGCCGTGGTGTTCGAGAACACCGTGCTGACCTACCACGAGCTGAACCGCCGGGCCAACCGCCTGGCCCACGCGCTGATCGGGCGGGGCGTGGGCCCGGAGCAGGTCGTCGCCCTGCGACTGCCGCGTTCGGCCGAGCTGGTGGTCGCCGTACTCGCTGTGCTCAAGACGGGCGCGGCGTACCTGCCGATCGACCCGGACTACCCGGCCGCCCGCATCACGTACATGCTGGAGGACGCCCGCCCGGCCGTCGTGCTCGACGACCTCGCGGCCGTCACACCGGCCGGCGAGCTGCCGGAGCACGACCCGGACGTCCCCGCGGACGCCCGGCACCCGGCCTACGTCATCTACACCTCCGGTTCCACCGGCCGGCCCAAGGCCATCGAGATGCCCACCGCCGGTCTGCTGAATCTGCTGGAGTGGCACCACCGGACCGTCGGCGGCGAACCCGGCACGCGCACGGCGCAGTTCACCGCGATCAGCTTCGACGTCTCGGTGCAGGAGGTGCTGTCCGCGCTGCTGTACGGCAAGACCCTGGTGGTGCCGACCGAGGAGCAGCGCCGCAGCGCGGAGCTGCTCGCCCACTGGCTGGACCGGCACCGGGTCGAGGAGCTGTTCGCGCCGAATCTGGTGGTCGAGGCGCTGGCCGAGGCCGCCGAGGAGGCCGGGCTGGACCTGCCGCACCTGCGACTGGTCGCCCAGGCCGGAGAGGCCATGCGGCTGGGTGGTGCCGTGCGCCGCTTCCAGGCCCGCCGGCCGGGCCGGGTCCTGCACAACCACTACGGGCCCGCCGAAACCCATGTGATCACCGCCTACCCGCTCCCGGCCGATCCGGCCGACTGCCCGCTGCCCGTGCCGATCGGCCGCCCCATCGCCAACTGCCGGGCGTATGTGCTGGATTCGACGTTGCGACCGGTGGCCCCCGGCGTGCTGGGCGAGCTGTACCTGGCCGGAGCGGGGCTGGCGCGCGGCTATCTGAACCAGCCCGGTCTGAGCGCCGGGCGCTTCGTCGCCGATCCGTACGGTCCGGCGGGCACGCGGATGTACCGCACCGGCGACCTGGTGCGCTGGCGTGCCGACGGCGAGCTGGAGTTCGCCGGCCGGGTCGACCACCAGGTCAAGGTGCGCGGGTTCCGGATCGAGCCGGGTGAGATCGAGGCCGAGCTGACCGCGCACCCGGGCGTGTCCCAGGTCGCGGTACTCGCCCGGGAGGACCGGATCGTCGCGTACGTCGTCCCCACGGACGCGACCGGGGCGACCGCGGCGGCGCTGGCTGGGTTCCTGCGCGACCGGGTGCCCGAGTACCTGGTTCCGTCCGCGTTCGTGCTGCTCGACGCGCTGCCGCTGACGCCGAACGGCAAGCTCGACCGGGCGGCGCTGCCCGCGCCGGAGCCGGGTCCGGCCGCCGGCGGCCGGGCACCCCGCACGCCGCAGGAGCAGATCCTGTGCGAGATGTTCGCCGAGGTGCTGGGGCTCGCCGCTGTCGGGGTCGACGAGGACTTCTTCGAGCTGGGCGGGCACTCCTTGCTCGCCACCCGGCTGGTCTCGCGGGTCCGGGCGACCCTCGGGGCCGAACTGGAGCTGCGCGCCCTGTTCCGGACCCCGACCGCCGCCGGACTGGCGGCCGGGCTGCACGGCGCCGGAACCGCGCGGCAGGCTCTGGTACCCCGGCCGCGCCGCGAGCTGATGCCGCTGTCGTTCGCCCAGCGCCGGCTCTGGTTCCTCCAGCAGTTCGGGGCGCCGAGCGCCACCTATCACATGCCGCTGGCCCTGCGGCTGTCCGGAGACCTCGACCGGGCCGCCCTGGGTGCCGCACTCGTGGACGTGGTGGCCCGGCACGAGACCCTGCGCACGGTGTTCCCGCACTCCGGCGGTATTCCGTACCAGCGGGTGCTCGACACCTCCGAGGCCGCCGTCCCGCTGGCCGTGCGCACGGCCGGCGAGACGGAGGTGCCCGCGTTGCTGCGCGAGGCCGCGGTGCGCGGCTTCGACCTGGCCTCGGAGGTGCCGCTCCGGGCGGAGCTGTTCGCGCTCGCGCCGGACGACCATGTGCTGCTGCTGGTCATGCACCACATCGTCGGGGACGGCTGGTCCATGGGCCCGCTCGCCCGTGACCTGGCCGCGGCCTACACCACCCGGCAGGGTGGCGGGGCACCGGCATGGCCACCGCTGCCCGTGACGTACGGCGACTACACCCTGTGGCAGCACGAGATCCTGGGCGACGAGGACGACGCCGACAGCCTGTTCGCCCGCCAGGTCGCCTACTGGACTCAGACGCTGGCCGGTCTGCCCGAGCAGCTGCAACTGCCTGCCGACCGGCCGCGCCCGGCCGCCATGTCGTACAGCGGTGACGTGCTCGAACTCCGGATCGATGCCGAGCTGCACGCGGCGCTCGTGGACGTGGCACGACGGTCGGGGGCGACCCTGTTCATGGTGCTGCAGGCGGCGTTGGCGGCGCTGTACACGCGGCTGGGTGCGGGTACGGACATCGCGATCGGGAGTCCGGTCGCGGGGCGCACGGACGAGGCCCTGGACGATCTGGTCGGGTTCTTCGTCAACACGCTGGTACTGCGCACCGACACGAGCGGTGACCCGAGTTTCGCGGAGCTGCTGGGCCGGGTCAGGGAGACCGCACTGTCGGCGTACGCACACCAGGACGTGCCGTTCGAGCACCTCGTGGAGGCGCTCAACCCGACCCGCTCGCTGTCCCACCACCCTCTGTTCCAGACGGGTCTGGTCGTGCAGAACGCGCCGGGCGGCGCCTTCGAACTGCCGGGCCTCCAGGTCTCCGGCATGGCCGTGCTCACCGGGACCGCGCGACTCGACCTGACCTTCGGGTTCGCGGAGGAGTACGGGCCCGACGGCGAGCCGGCCGGACTCAGCGGCGCGGTCGAGTACAGCACCGACCTGTTCGACCGTGCGACGGTCGAGATCCTGACCACGAGGTGGACCAGGCTGCTGGCGGCGGTCGCCGCCGCACCCGACCGGCCGATCGGCGGGATCGACCTGCTGTCCGCCGAGGAGCGCGGCGAGCTGCTGCCCGCGGTCGAGGAGCAAACGGCCGGGGAGAGCCTGCCCGAGCTGTTCGCGGCGCGGGTGGCGGCGACACCGGACGCGATCGCGCTGGTCTGCGGTGACGTCGAGCTGACGTACCGGCAACTCAACGCCAGGGCCAACCGGTTCGCCCATGCACTGATCGCCCGGGGCGTCGGTCCGGAACAGGTGGTAGCGGTTTCCCTGCCGCGCTCGGTGGAATCAGTGGTAGCGGTCCTGGGCGTACTGAAGGCCGGGGCCGCCTACCTCCCGGTGGACCCGGCCTACCCGAAGTCACGAATCGCGTTCAT
>NZ_JBEOVJ010000049.1:0-58399 GCF_040295435.1 Streptomyces sp. NPDC002809 | reverse complement strand
GGATGGTCTCGCCGTCGACCCGGGCCCTGCTGTACCCCTTGGTCTGCAGATCGGCACGCGGTCCCGGCTGCGCCGCCTCGTCGGCTACTTGAGGTAGACGAGTCCGTCGGTGGTGACGGTCGGGCGGCCGGACGTGCCGACCACGACGACCTTGACGGTGTGCTTCGCACTGCCGGCCCAGGTCTTGGTCCAGAGGGCGTCGCGGTACTTGGTGGCGGACGACTTCAGGTCGACGGTCGCCACCTTGGCGCCGTCGACGTAGATGTACGCCTGTCCCGATGTGGCGGCGCGGGAGACCACCCAGGCTGCTGACCGTCCGGTGAACGTCCAGGTGAGCGAGGCGTTCTTGGAGGCGCTGGAGTACGACTTGCCGCCCAGGTAGCTGCTCGACGACTTGGCCGTCCAGGCGCCGGACTTCGTGGCCGAGGACTCCTGCAGGATCACCGGGGTGGCGGAGACCGAGGCCGAGCCGGTGTTTCCCGCGTAGTCGTACGCGGTCAGCTTCCACGTGGTGGCGGCGGCGGACTTGGCCGTGTGCGAAGCGCTCGTCGTGGCCGGTCCGTAGACCTTCGCCAGCGGTGAGACCAGCCGCACCTCCTTGAGGGCCGCGCTGTCGGTGGCCTTCCAGCTCAGCTTCACGGGAACGGCGGCGGTGCTCACCGTGCCGGTCCGCAGACTCAGGGCGGGCTTGGTGGTGAAGGAGGGGGCCTTCGTCTCCGCGATGACGGTGGCGGAGGCGCTCGTCGAAGTCTTGCCCGAGAGGTGGGTGGCACGCACGGCCACGGTGTGCGTGCCGGGGGCGAGGGTGGCCTTGGCCGATGTGGACGTACCGGCCGTGGTCGCGACGGATTTGCCGTCGACCAGCAGCTCGTACCGCTTGATCAGCACGGCGGGCGTGGTGGCCGACCAGTTCACCGTGACGCCGGCCTTGGTGTAGTGCTTGCCGCCCGAGAGGCCCGTTCCGGTGAGGGACTTGACGGTCAGGCCGGTGACGGGGCCGGCGGCCAGGGTGCGGATGGTGGCGAGCTGCTTGTAGAACGCGTCACCGGGGCACTGGGTGTTGTAGCCGTCACGATGGCCGTGGATGACCGGGAAGGGCAGCTGCGCACCCTTGGCCCAGCTCTTGCGGAAGTAGTTGGTGCCCGCATCGCCCGCGGTGAGCGTGGTGGTGCCGGCGGGGTTCACACCGTACTGCCCCAGTTTCCATGCGGCGATCCGGGCGACGGAGACCAGCGCGGCCTGCGGCGGGGCGGTGTCGGTGTAGGTGCCCAGTACGGAGATGCCGACGGTCTCCGTGTTGAAGCCGTAGGCGTGGGCGCCCTGGACGGGCCGGTCGACGCCGCCCTTGCGGCCTTCGTAGACGGTGCCGCACTTGTCGACGAGGAAGTTGTATCCGACGTCTTTCCAGCCCAGTTGCTTGACGTGGTAGGCGTAGATGCCGCGCACCACTGCCGGGGCCTGGGCGCACGTGTAGGTGTTGGACTCGGCGGTGTGGTGGACCACCACCGCCTTGATCCTGCCCCCCGGCAGGTAGTCCGGTTCCTCCGGGCTGATCGACTCATCGGCACCCCACCCGGCGCGGGAGGTGATGGGCGGCCGCGGCATGGTGCTCGGCGGGGCTGCGGGGCCCGTGTCGGTCGGGGTCGGGGTCGGGGTCGGGGTGGGGGTTGCGGTCGCGGACGGCGAAGCGGACGGCGTACCCGACTCGGTGGGGGTCACGGAGGGGGAGGGGGACTCGCTCACCGGCGGCTCGGTGGAAGGCTCCTGGCCGGCGGTGTCCTGAGGGTCCGGGGAGACGCCGGACTGCGGATCGGACTCCGAGGGCGTGGCGGTCGGTGTGCCGGAGTCCTCGACGACGAAGGCCGCAGGCTCGACGGCACTCGTGCCACCGGTCCCCGGGTCGACCATGTCCAGCCGCAGACCGGCGGGCAGCCCGGCGGATGTCCGCCCGTTCGACGCCACTCGGGCCTCGACCCCGTCGGAGGGCCCTACCCAGGCCGGCTCGGTCCCGCCGCGGGCAGCCCCGTTCTCTCCCTGGCCGCTGTCCCCGTCCAGCCGCAGCCACGGCGACCACTTCCCGGTCGTCAATGAGCGGGTGCGTACTTCGACCCTGCCCGTGACACGGGCGTTCGGATCCGTCCAGGTCATGCCCAGCATGCTGAACCGCTCCGCGTCACGGCGTGCCAGTGAGGCACCCGTCCCGTCGTCGGCGTTCCGCAGCCGCACGGTCGACGCATGGGCGGCCACGGGCTTCGAATCGCTTCCCGCGACCGCGTCGTTGTCCGTATCGCCTGTCACTCCTTGAAAGATCAGGACCCCGGTCAGCCCGGTCACCACGGCCGCAGCCGTTCCCCATATCCGACGCCGCTTCACGCAGCCCCACCCCTCGTTCCTCACCCTGCGGCCCCACGCGGGGCACACATACTTCACAGGTTCTGCCAGAACGTACACCGCCGAGCGCCGGAGTCCTGATTCGGACCAGGGTTCGGAGTCGGTTGATCGAAGCGGGACAGCGGGACAGCGGGACAGCGGACAGCGGGACAAGGGATTCGGTTCGGCCTCGGGGGAGTGGCGGACTCCCCTGAGCGGCGGACTTCGCGTCGCCCGGGTCGCTCGGACTCCGGAGCCCCCTCCCGGCACTCGTACGGGCTCGATCCGCCCGCCGGGACCGGTCGTTACCATTCCCCGTGACCGAATCCCTGACCGAACCGGCGGAAGCGGCCGACGAGCCGGCTCCTCGATCCCGGATATTCGCCGACCTGACCCCGCTGCGCACCTCCCCCGACTACCGGCGGCTCTGGTTCGGGAACACGGTCTCCTGGGTCGGGCAGGGCATGACGTCGCTCGCCGTCTCGCTCCAGGTGTACGACCTCACCGGCTCCGCCTTCTCCGTCGGGCTCATCGGATTCTGCTCTCTCGTGCCGCTGGCCGTCTTCGGACTGTACGGCGGCGCCGTGGCCGACACCGTCGACCGGCGCAAGCTCGGTCTGGTCAGCGCCTTCGGGTCGTTCCTGCTGTCGGTGTCCCTGGTCGCGGTCACCGTGGCCGGAGTGGAGAAGGTCGGGCTGCTGTACGGGGTCGTCGCCCTCCAGGCCGTCTGCTTCGCGCTCAACTCGCCCGCCCGCAGCTCGATGATCGCGCGCCTGCTGCCGGCCGAGCAGCTGCCCGCCGCCAACGCGCTGAACTCCATCACCAGCACCACGGGCATGCTCGTCGGACCGATGCTCGGCGGGCTCATCGTCGGCTGGTGGGGGTACCGGGCCGCGTACGGCGTCGACGCGGTCACCTTCACGGCCTCGCTGTACGCGATGTGGCGGCTGCCCTCGATGCTGCCGGAGCGGGGCGAGAAGAAGGACGGGGACGCGAAACGTGCGTCCGTCATGGACGGGCTGCGGTTCCTCGGGACCCGGCCCACCCTGCGGATGACCTTCCTCAGCGATCTGTGCGCCATGGTGCTCGCCCACCCCCGCGCCCTCTTCCCCGTCGTCGCCGTGCTCTGGTACGGGGGCGACGCGAGGACCACCGGGCTGCTGGTCGCAGCCCCGGCGCTCGGGGCTCTGCTGGGCGGGGTGTTCTCCGGCTGGCTGGGGAGGATCCGGCGGCACGGCCTCGCGGTGCTGCTCGCCGTCGCGAGCTGGGGCACCGCCGTCGCCGTCTTCGGGCTGACCCGGCAGCTCTGGCTCGGGCTGGTCTTCCTGGCCCTCGCCGGTGCCGCCGACACCACATCCATGGTCTTCCGCAACACCATGCTCCAGGCGGCCGTGCCCGACGAGATGAGGGGCCGGCTCCAGGGCGTGTTCATCGTGGTGGTGGCGGGCGGACCGCGGCTCGGCGACTTCCTGGCGGGTTCCGTCGCCGACCTGACGTCCCCGGGCCTCGCCGTGACCGGCGGCGGGATCGCGTGTGTGGTCGCGGTGGCGCTGCTGGCACTGCGGTGGCCCGGCTTCGCGCGCTATGACGCGCGCGAACCCGGGGCCTGACCGGACGGGTCCGGGCGACCGGTCAGGAGACGTCCTTCAGCGTGGGCATGTCGCCCCCGGTGGTCGTGCCGTCGATCAGCGAGAACGTGGCGCCCTGCGGGTCGGTCAGCGCGGCGAACCGGCCGAACGGCATCGTCATCGGGCCGAACCGGAGCTCCGCCCCGAGCGACTTCGCCTTCTCCACCGCGGCGTCGCAGTCCGCGACCGTGAAGTACACGTTCAGATGCGGCGGCACCTCGGGCGGGAACTCCTCCGTCATCTTCATCCGGCCCAGGACCGGGTCCGCGCCCAGGTCGTACAGCCCGAAGTCGACCGCGTCGTCGTCCATCCGCTTCACCCCGTACCCGAAGACCGCGGGGAAGAAGGCGTCGGCCCTCTCCGGCTCACGGGTGAAGATCTCGGCCCAGCTGTACGCGCCGGGCACCGCCCGCGCCTCGAAGCCCTCGTGGGTGCCCGCCTGCCACACCCCGAAAGCCGCTCCGCCCGGGTCGCTCGCCAGCACCATCGTGCCGAACTCGCCGACCTGCATCGGCTCCACCAGGACCGTGCCGCCGTGCTCGCGGACCTTCGCGGCGGTGGCCGCCGCGTCCGGGGACGCGATGTACAGACACCAGGCGGCGGGTACGTCCTGGCCGGGCACGGGCGGCATCAGGGCGGCGACCGCCTTGCCGTCCACGTACGCCTGCGTGTAGTTGCCGAATTCGGGGAGCGAGTCGCCGTACGTCCAGCCCAGCACCTCACCGTAGAAGCGCTTCGCCCCTTCGAGGTCGCCGAACGTCGCGTCGGCCCAGCACGGTGTGCCCTCCGGTTCTGCGGCCATGACCGGTCATCTCCTCAGGTGTGAATGGCCCCTCTGACACGCTAGCCATCCCTCGCCTCCTCTGCGCGTCGGACACGGGTCAGTGCCCATCCGGCGGGTCCGCCCGGCCGACGGAACGGACCACCGAACGGGCGACACCGAGGTCCACCAGGTCCTGCGGGCGCAGTCGCAGCTGCTCGGCCGTGGCGTGCACCTGGTCCGGGGCGCGCTTCAGGATCGCCGCGGCGAGCTCCGGGGCGATGACGGAGAAGTAGCTGTCCGCGGTGACGTGGGTGCTGCCGGGCGCCGCCAGGGCCAGTGCCCCGCCCGAGCCCCCCTCGCCGATCACCAGGGTGGTGACGGGGACCCGGGCCGCCGCTATCGCCGCGAAGGCGTCGGCGATGGCCGCGCCCGCGCCGGCCCGCTCCGCCGCCGCGTCGTTGGCCGCGCCCGGGGTGTCGACCAGGGTGAGGACGGGGACCCCGAGCCGGTCGGCCAGCCGGATCACCCGGGCGGCGGTGCGGTAGCCGGCCGGCCGGGTCGCCGTGCCGCACTGTGCCACGTACGCGACCGGCTCCCCCTCGTGCAGCCCGAACCCGCAGAGCAGCCCCGGGTCCGTGCCGCCGCAGCGGTCCCCGCTCAGGGGGAGCCGCAGGGTGAAGTAGGCGTCCAGATACGCCTCGGCGTGCGGCCGGGCCGCGGACCGGGCCCGGAGCACGGCGTCCCAGCCGGTCCGGGGGAGCCCCGCCGAGGAGAGCGCGGCCGGGACCGGGGCGGGGGCGGGCGGGGCGTCGCGGCGGGCGAGCAGCCGGAGCCAGTGACCCACCGCGGCCGGCAGCTCGCCGGGCGGGACGACCGCGTCGATCTGGCCGGCCGCCAGCTGGCCCTCGGCGGTGTAGGCACTGGGGTCCGCGTCGGCCGGCCGCACCCGGGAACCGGCGAACCCCACCTGCGCCCCGGGCAGCGCCAGGATCACGTCGGCGCCCGCACCCAGGGTCGCCCAGCCGCCGCCGGTCGTCGGGTCGCGCAGGACCGCGAGCTGGGCCGGTCCGGCAGCCCGCAGCCGGGCCGACGCACGGGCCACCCGGTGTAGCTGGGTGAGCGCGATCATGCCCTCCTGCATCCGGCTGCCGCCCGTCGCGATGAGCGAGACGAGGGGGAGCCGCCGGGCCATGGCCTCCTCGTACGCCGCCTCCAGCCGGTCGCCCGTGCGCTGCCCGAGCGAGCCGCCGAGGAAGCCGAACTCGAAGGAGATCAGGACGCAGGGCAGGCCGCCGATCGTGGCGGTGCCGTGGACGACGGACTCCTGCTCACCGGTACGGGCGGCGGCCCGGGCCCGCGAGTCGGCGTAACCGGACCAGCCGAGCGGTCCGTCGGCCGCCTCGCCCGGGGCGGGCGCCCCGGTAAGGGCCGGGCCGTCGGTCCCGGCGGGTGTCCCGGACCGGGCGGGCGTCCCGGTCCCGGTGGGCGGTGCGGACTCGGTGAAGTCGGCCGTGAGGGCGGCGATCGCCGCCCGGGCCGTCAGCCGGTCAGCCATGGAGGGACCGCTTCATGATCTTGCCCAGGTCGTTGCGCGGCAGCGCGTCCAGGTAGCGGACCGTGCGCGGGCGCTTGTGCGGGGAGAGCTGGGCCGCGACATGGTCCGCCAGCGCGGCGGCCGAGGGAGGGGCGGCGGGATCGGCCGGCACCACCCAGGCGACGACCCGCTCGCCCAGGTCCGGATCCGGCTCGCCGGTGACGGCGGCCTCGCGGACGCCCGGGTGGTCCAGGAGCGCGTTCTCGATCTCGCCGGCACCGATCTTGTAGCCGCCGCTCTTGATGAGGTCGGTGGCCTTGCGGCCGACGATCCGCACGTACCCGTCGGGATCGAGTGTGGCCATGTCGCCGGTACGGAACCAGCCGTCGGCGGTGAGCGCCGCGGCCGTGGCGTCGGGGCGGTTCAGGTACTCGGTGAACAGGTTCGGACCGCGCACCTGGATCTCGCCGATGGACGCGGGGTCCGCGAGCGGGGTGCCGTCCTCCTCCACCAGGCGGAGTTCCACGCCGCGCAGCGGTGCGCCGACCGTACCGGGGCGCGGTTCGCCGTCGGCCCGCACGCCCGTGTTCATCAGTGTCTCCGTCATGCCGTACCGCTCGATGACCCGGCGGCCGGTCGCGGCCGCGATCCGTTCGTGGTCGTGGACCGGCAGGGCGGCCGACCCGGAGACCAGGAGCCGGGCACCCGCGAGGGCCTTCGCGAGGCCGTCCGACGCCGAGGGGTCCGCAAGCACGTCCGCCAGCCGGTGGTACATCGTCGGCACGCCGAACAGCATCGTGCCGCCGGTGCCCAGCTCCCGGGCCACGCCCTCGGCGGAGAACCGGCCGAGGTGGCGCACCGAGCCGCCCCGGCGCAGCGGGCCGAGGACGCCGAGGATCAGGCCGTGCACATGGAACAGCGGCAGCGCGTGGACGAGGACGTCGTCCCCGGTCCACTGCCAGGCGTCCTCCAGCGCGTCCAGCGAGGCGGCGATCGCCCGGCGCGGCAGAACGGCTCCCTTGGGCGGGCCGGTGGTGCCGGAGGTGTACACGACCAGGGCGGGGGACTCGGGCGACGGTTCGGCCAATCCCGCACCGGCGGGCGAGGAGCCCCCGTCCGTGGTCACGTCGAGCCGTTCCAGCGCGGCCAGGGCGGGCGGCAGCACGTCGGAGGCCGAGGCCAGTACCGTCGTCGGTGTGCTGTCGGCGACGATGTGCGCCAGTTCCCGTTCGCCCGTCTTCGGGTTCAGCGGTACGGCGGGGACCCCTGCCCGGAGCGCGGCCACCACCGCGATCACGGTCTGCGCGGTGGGTGTGGCCCACACCGCGACCCGGCCCGCGTCGGCGATCCGGGCCGCGAGGGAGTCCGCTGCGGCGGCCAGCTGTGCGTAGGACAGGGAGACTTCGTCGAAACGGACGGCTTCGCGGGCGGCCGCCGGGGCGGCCGCGTCCTGGAGTGCAGG
Organism: Streptomyces sp. NPDC002809; assembly: GCF_040295435.1. Taxonomy (NCBI): domain Bacteria; kingdom Bacillati; phylum Actinomycetota; class Actinomycetes; order Kitasatosporales; family Streptomycetaceae; genus Streptomyces; species Streptomyces sp. NPDC002809. Next base: position 50,642 of record NZ_JBEOVJ010000049.1, on the reverse strand, counting down.
CAGAAGTGGCATCACCCTGCGAACCCTAAGGGCTGTCCCGTAATCCCTGGCGGGCGCGCGACGACGGCTACGGCACCTCGCCACGTTGTCGGAACGTCCGAATACATCCGGGATGCGGACGCTCCTCCGCCTTGCGATGCACCGCATCCGACGCCGCGCGCTGATCAACCCGGATTACGGGACAGCCCTCAGGGCCTCTCGTTCCGGCTCCGAAGGGTGCTCAGGCGTCCCGCTGGATGTTGCGCATCCGCCCGTACGCGTACACACAGCCCGCCAGCGCCAGGTCGGACAGCAGCATGAAGCCGATCGAGTAGGAGCCCTTCGAGCTGTAGATCGCCCCCATCACCAGCGGTGGCACGAAGCCGCCGAGGCCGCCCATCGCGCCGACGATGCCGGTGACGCTGCCCACCTTCGCCTGCGGTGTCACCTGCGAGACCAGGGCGAAGACGCTGCCGCTCGCGGTGCCGAGGCCGGCCGCCATGATCAGCAGGGCGATCGTGCCGCCGGGCATCAGCTTCGGGTCGAACGCCTGGACGATGGCCATCAGGGCGGCCACGCCGAGCGCCGCCGAGGACACCAGCGCCGGGTGCATCCGGTCCGAGAGCCAGCCGCCGATCGGCCGGAAGATGACCGTGACCAGGGCGAATCCGGCCGCCTTCGTGCCGGCGTCGGTCGGCGAGAGGTCGTACCAGGTCTTCAGGTACGTCGGCAGATAGACGCCGAACGCGACGATGCCGCCGAAGCCGATCGCGTACAGCGCCGACAGCTCCCAGGTGACCCGCAGCCGGCCGGCCGAGCCCAGCCGGTGGGCCAGCGAGTCGGCCGGCACCTGGCGGCCCGGACGGTCGTTGACCAGAACCGCCGCCAGCGCCGCGTACACCACGAGTGCGCCGGCGACCACGAGGAACGGCAGGTTGTCGCCGTGCTTGGCGATCCGCGGGGTGAAGTAGCCGGACAGAGCGACGCCGCCCATGCCCATACCGAACACACCGAGCGCGAGGCCGCGATCGGCGGGCGGGAACCACGAGTTGACCAGGGGGATGCCGATCGCGAACGTCGTTCCGCCCAGCCCCAGCAGAAAGCCCACGACCAGCATCGCTCCGTAGGAGTCCCTCGCCGGGATCAGCAGCAGCACCGGCAGGACGGTGAGCGCCGAGACCAGCGGGAACATCAGCCGCGCACCGTACTTGTCGGTGAGCGCACCCACCGGGATGCGGCCCAGCGAGCCGACGAGCACCGGCACGGCGACCAGCAGGGACTGCTGGAACGAACTCAGGCCGAGCCGGTCCTTGTAGTCCGCGGACATGGGCGCGATCAGGTTCCAGGCCCAGAAGGTGAGCCCGAAACCGATCGTGGCCATGACGAGGTTGCGGTAGGCCGCGCCGGAGGGCTTCTCGGCGGCCGGAGCCGGTGACTGCTTGGTTGTGGTGTCCACACGGTCAGTCAAGTGGGGAAGGGGGGGCCGAGCCCGTCGGGTTACGCCGAACGGGAGCCCGCGACAGCGGGCCGGCCAGGGGTTGCCGACGTCTCCGCAGTCGCGATCGGCCGGAAGCTGGGACAATCGCGGTATGGACCGTCTGGACAGGGAAATCCTCGGCGTCCTCCAGGAGGACGCACGGATCTCGTACCGCGATCTGGGGACACGGGTCGGGCTCAGCGCCAACGCGGCAGCCGACCGGGTGCGCCGGCTGCGCCGCGACGGCGTCATCCGCGGCTTCACCGTGATCATCGACCCGGCCGCCGACACCAGGACCGGGCTCGTCGTCTTCATCGACGTGACCCTGCGGACGGACACCACCAACGAGGTGTTCGAGCGGGCGGTGCTGACCCTGCCGGGCATCACCGAAGTGGTCCATGTGACGGGCGGGCACGACTACCTCGTACGGGCCACGGCCGCCGACACCGCAGCTCTGGACGGGCTGCTGCGCCGACTCAAGCGCGAGGCCGGCGTCGCCCACTCCAGCACCAGGATCGCGCTCAGAGCGGCGCCTGCCAGATGACGGTGGGCGCGCGTGAACCGTCGGGTTCGCGCCCGTCGTCGGCGACCGCGAGGCGGACCGCGGACCGGCCGTCGGGCAACGTGGCCGTCGCGTCCACCTCCACCTCGATCGCCGACACCCCGGGCCGCCGGTGCGCGGCCGCCAGCGCACCGCGCAACGCGGCAAGCAGCTGCCCGTCCACCGGTTCCCGTACGAGCGCGTCCACCGCACCGGTGAAGTGCACCGAGGGCTGGAACCCGAGCACCGCGGCCGCGCCGCTGGTCTCCCGCAGCACCCGGCCGCGGAAGGTGGCGGGCGCCTCGGCGGGCGGCTGCTGAAGAGCGAAGATGGCCGTCCGCACCTCCTGGATCGTGGAGTCCAGCTCGTCGACGGCCCGGCCGAGCAGCGCGTCCGCGTCCCCGGCACCGGCCCGCCTGCGGGTCGACTCCAGCATCATCTCGGTGGCGAACAGCCGCTGGACCACGAGATCGTGCAGATCGCGGGCGATCCGGTCCCGGTCCTCGTACACCGCCAGCTGCTCGCGGTCGTGCTGGGAGTCCGCCAGGACCAGGGCGAGCGCGGCCTGCGAGGCGAACTGGGCGGCCAGCAGCCGGTCCACGTCGGTGTACGCACGGGCGCCGCGCCGCCGGGGCAGGGCGAGGGTGCCGATGAGCCGCCCGCCGCTCTGCAGCGGCAGCATCATGCTGGGGCCGAAGCGGGAGCGTACCGGGGTGGTCATCCGGGGATCGGTCGCCGAGTCGTCGACGAACACCGCCTCGCCGCCCAGCAGCTGGACCAGGACGGGGGAGCCGGGGGCGATCGCCGTGCCGACGAGCCCGGCCGGGTCCTCCAGGGTGGAGGCGACGACGATCTCCATGCCGCCCTCCTCGTTGGGCTGGAGGATCACCCCGGCCGACGCGTCGCTGAGGATTCTGGCCCGTTCGGCCACGGTCATCAGGGCGTCGGACGCGCTCTCGCCGGTCAGCAGCGTGTTGGTGACTGCCGCCGCGCCCTCGATCCAGCGTTCCCGCTGCCGGGCGCTCTCGTACAGCCGGGCGTTGCCGATCGCGATGCCGGCCTGCGCGGCGAGAACCCGGAGCAGCGTCATATCGGTGTCACTGAAGTGCCCGGTGCGTTTCTCGGCCAGGTAGATGTTCCCGAAGACCCTGTGGCGGACCCGGATCGGGGCGCCGAGGAACGAGTGCATCGGGGGGTGGCCGGGCGGCACGCCACAGGAGCGGGGGTCGGTGGTCAGGTCGTCGGAGCGCACCGGTTCCGTCTGTTCGATGAGCGCGCCGATAAGGCCCTTGTGCCCGTCGGGGAGGCCGCCGATGGCCGCCCGCTCGCTCTCGCTCAGGCCGGTGACGAACAGTTCGCTGATCTTTCCGCTCCCGGGGTCCAGGACCCCGAGCGCGCCGTAGCGGGCCTCCGTGAGCGCGGTGGCGGTGTCGATGATCTGCTGCAGGGTGGCCCGCAGTTCGAGGTCGGTGCCGACGCTCAGCACCGCTTCCAGCAGCATCGGCAGCCGCGGCGACTCGGGGATGCCGCGGCTGGGTGCCGCGTCGTGCGGTTCGTCGGTCATGTGCCGGGCCCGTGCGGGACTCAGCCGGCGAGCGGGTCGAGGACCATGGGGCTGATCCTGCCGTCCAGCATGGCGCCCAGCCCGAGGACGGAGCAGACGTCGGGCCGCTCGGCGATGTGCACCGGCATGCCCGTCGCGTCACGCAGCATCTGGTCCAGGCCGGGCAGCAGCGCGCTGCCGCCGACCATCATGATCCCGCAGTCGGCGAGGTCGGCCACCAGATCGGGCGGGCAGTCCCGCAGGATCTTGCCCAGTCCGTCGAGGACCGCGGTCAGCGGGCGGTGGATCGCCTGCCGCACCGCGGCGGTGTCGACCTGCACGGAACGGGCCAGGCCGGTCGCCACGTCCCGGCCGTGGATCTCGGTCACCGAGGGGCCGTGCGGGGTCAGCCCGTTGCCGCTGAGCGCCAGTTGGAGGGGGCGTACGGACTGGCTGGGCAGCATCAGCTCGTGGTACTGGCGCAGGTGCTGGATCACCGCGTGGTCGATGGCGTCGCCGCCGATGGGGATACGTACCGCGGTGACGATCGAGCCGAGCGAGAGCACCGCGATCTGGGTGGTCGCGGCCCCGCACACCATGATCATGGTGGCGGTCGGCTGCTCGACCGGCAGTCCGCACCCGACGGCCGCCGCGATCAGGGTGTCGACGAGCTCGACCCGGCGGGCCCCGAGTCCGACCAGGGTCTCGACGGCGGCGCGCTGGGCGAGCGGATCGCTGTCGTGCGGGGTGCAGGCGGCGGCGCGCAGCCGCGGCTTGCGGCGCAACTGGCGGCGGAGCTTCTCGCCGAGCAACTGGCGCAGCATGCGCTGGGCCATGTCGATGTCGACGACGGTTCCGCCGGAGACCGGACGGACCACCCGGATGTAGTCGGGGGTGCGCCCCGTCATCTGTTCGGCGAGCGCGCCGACGGCGATGAGCGAGCCCGTACGGGTGTTGACGGCGGCGGCGCTCGGTTCGTCGACGACGAGCCCGAGCCCCTTGACGTACACCCGGGTGCGGGCGGCCCCGAGGTCGACGGCGACATGGCAACGGCGCAACTGCTCAAGGCTGACGGTCACGGCAGGTTCTCCCGAGAGCGCTGATGGGGGGACCGACGGGCAGCCGGTTCTCTCTGCATCGTGCGCCGTTCGGGGGCGTCGTGCGCGTTGGGATACGCCGGAGGAGGTACGGAGCTGACGGAGCGTCGGCCCGTGGGTCAGCCGCCCGGCGGACCGGGGAGCAGTCGCTGGAACAGCCCCCAGGTGAACTCGGCGACGTACGGGGTGCCGGTGGCCGGGTCGGTGATCGCGAGGGCCCACCGGGTCGGCGCGCTGCCCTCCATCGGACGGGCCGGCGCGAACGCCCGCGCGACCTCGTTCACGGTGCACGACCAGGGGCGCAGATCCCCGGCCGGGCCGAGCACGGGGGCGGCCGAGCCCGGGGCCCGGACCAGCCACTCGTTCCACACCGCCCCGCCCGGCGCCACCATCACCTCGAACCGCAGGTCCGGCCAGAGCGGCACCGGCCAGAACAGCGCGTCGCACTCCAGATCGCCGACCGCGCGGCGCAGCGACGACTCGGGCTCACCGAGCACGGCACGGTAGCGGCGCAGCGCCCCCCGCCCCCGGGGCGCCCGTGTCATGGCCTGCCATCGGCGGTTGGCCTCGCGCATCTCGGCGAGCGTGGCGCTCAGCTCGTGCCGGGCGTCCTCGACGAGGCCGGGCTGGTGGTCGGCCATCCGGCGGAGCAGGACGAGCTGGAACTCACGGGGGCCGAAAGGGGCGGCAGCGGTCATGGAACCAACGGTTCCACACAGGATCCTCACCTGAGCGGCTTTCTCCGTTGTCCGGCAGGCATCTAATCTGCGGGCGCCATGGATTTCTGCCAGCCCTGTCAGCGACATCTCAACGGCGCCCTGGCCTGCGCCGGATGCGGAACCCCCGCGGAGGCGCTGAGCCCCTACGCCGCGTCGGCGCCCCTCGGCCACGAGCCGGAAGCGCGGGACGAACAGGCGGACGCGCCGCACCCGTCCGGGGGCCGCCGCCGGGGGCACGATGCTGCCCGGACGCGGGGCGGTACGCACGGCGGAGGCGGGCCGGGCCGCAGGCGCGCGGCACCGGACGAGCGGCCGCGCCGGGGCCGCCGGGGCCGCAGCCGCCGGGGCCGTAAGGTCCTGCTGGTCCTGCTCGGGGTGGTCCTCGCGGCCGGTGCGCTGAGCCTGGCCGAGCTGGCGACCGAACCGGACGGCGGTGACGGCGCCTCGGACTACGTACGCGAATCGACGTCCGCCACCGTCGCTCCCGCCCCGGAGCCGTCGGCGAGTGACACGGCGGAGCCGCCCGGACCGGTGAGGAGGCCCGTGGGCAGCCCCTCGGTCGTCCCGGCCACCGACGCCCACTCCCCGGGCACCACCCCGACCGGCCGGGCCACGGACGAGGCGCGCCCCGGGGGTGTCACCTCCGCCCCGGTGTCGTCCGCCCCGGCCTCCGTGCCGTCGTCGGCTGCTCCGTCGGTCACCACCGGCGGACCGTCGGAACCGGGCGGCCCGGGCGACAACCCGCCGTCACCGTCCGCGGCGCCGCAGCGGCCCACGCCCACGCCCACGCCCACCCCGACCCCGACACCCACACCGCCGCCGGCCCCGCCGGACGACACGTGCTGGTTCTTGTGGTTCTGCTGAGGGCCTGAGCGCTCAGGCCCTCGGGGCCGCCGGTTCCACGCCGAGCATCCGGCGCAGCAGGTCCCGCAGCACCGCGCGGTCCGTGTCCGAGAGGCCGGCCAGGGGCTCACGGGCGAAGTCGAGCGAGTCGCGGAGTTCCCGGGCCGTCCGGGCGCCCTTCTCCGTGGGGGCGGCCAGCTTCACCCGCCGGTCGGCAGGGTCGGGCCGCCGCTCCACCAGGCCGCGCGCCTCCAGCCGGTCCACGATGCCGGTCACGTTCGACGGCTCGCACTTCAGCTTCTGGGCGATCCGGCGCATGGGCAGCGGATCCAGCGAGAGGAGGCCGAGGACCCGGGCCTGGGCGCCGGTGAGGCTGTGGGCGGCCGCGGCCTGCTCGTACTCCTCGTAGTAGCGCGCCACGACCGCGCCGATCAGGTCGACGACTTCGAGGGTCAGTGGGTCCGTACGAGTGGTGGCCATGACACCCAGGATAGCCGGTTACTTGACAAGGTGAAATATCCAGGCGCATGGTTGTTTCACATCGTGAAGCTTTTCCGCTCCGGCCGAACCGCTTCCCCCACTCCCTCAGAGACCGACTCACAGACCGAGGAGACACCGAGCCCATGTCTGCAGCTCTTCCCACGTCCAGCCGTGAATGGCACCTCGTAGCCCGACCGCACGGCTGGCCGAAGGCCGAGGACTTCGCGCTGCGTGAGGCTCCGGTCGCCGCTCCCGCCGAGGGCCGGATCCTCGTCCGCAACCTGCACTTCTCGGTCGACCCCTACATGAGGGGCAGGATGAACGACGTGAAGTCGTACACCCCGCCCTTCAAGCTGGACCACCCCATGGAGGGCGGCGCGGTGGGCGAGGTCGTCGCGTCCGGCGCCGAGGGCTTCGAGGTGGGCGACCACGTCCTGCACGGTCTCGGCTGGCGCGAGTACGCCGACGTCCCCGCGAAGCACGCGGTGAAGGTCGACGCCTCCCTCGCCCCGCTCTCCGCCTACCTCGGCGTGCTCGGCATGACCGGGCTCACCGCCTACGCCGGCCTGTTCGACGTGGCCTCCTTCAAGGAGGGGGACGCGGTCTTCGTCTCCGGCGCCGCCGGCGCGGTCGGCAGCCAGGTCGGCCAGATGGCGAAGCTCAAGGGCGCCTCGCGCGTCATCGGCTCCGCCGGCTCCGACGAGAAGGTCAAGCTGCTCGTCGAGGAGTACGGCTTCGACGCCGCCTTCAACTACAAGAACGGCCCCGTCGCCGAGCAGCTGCGCGAGGCCGCCCCCGACGGCATCGACGTCTACTTCGACAACGTCGGCGGCGAGCACCTCGAAGCCGCGATCTCCTCGTTCAACGTGCACGGCCGCGCGACGATCTGCGGCATGATCGCCCAGTACAACGCGACCGAGCCGACCCCCGGCCCCCGCAACCTCGCCCTCGTCATCGGCAAGCGGCTGCGCCTGCAGGGCATGCTCGTCGGCGATCACGCCGATCTCCAGGGGCAGTTCGTCCAGGAGGTGGCCGGCTGGCTGGCCTCCGGCGAGCTCAAGTACCGCGAGACCGTCGTCGAGGGCATCGAGAACGGCTTCGAGGCGTTCCTCGGTCTGCTCCGCGGCGAGAACACCGGAAAGATGATCGTCTCCCTCGGCTGAACCGCCTCATGGGTACGGGCTGGGCTCGTCCCGGGCCGTCGCGATCGTGGGCGCGAGTCGCGGCGCATCAGCAGGAGGAATCCTCGAGCGTGACCATTCATGACACAGCTGTCGCGTACACCGCCGTAGCCACCGCTTCGAGCGGCCGTGACGGCCGGGTCGCCTCGGACGACGGCAGGCTCGACGTGGTCGCCGGCCCGCCGAAGGAAATGGGCGGCAGTGGCGCGGGCACCAACCCCGAGCAGCTCTTCGCGGCGGGCTGCAGCGCCTGCTTCCAGGGCGCGCTGGGTGTGGTGGCACGCCAGGAGGAGGCCGACATCACCGGCTCCACGGTGACCGCTTCGGTCTCCATCGGCAAGACGGAGGCCGGTGGCTTCGGCCTGGAGGCCGCGATCTGCGCGGCCATTCCGAACGTCGACGCGGTGACCGCGCAGACGCTCATCGAGAAGGCGCACCAGCTGTGCCCGTACTCGAACGCCACGCGCGGCAACGTAAAGGTGGCGCTCTCGGTCGCCTGACCGCCCGCACCACCCGTAAGTACGCAGCCGAGGGCCGCACCCGCGAGGGTGCGGCCCTCGGCCGTTTCGCCACCCCTGCCAGGCATCTCGCGTTCGGTATCCCGGACGTTGTTCGGAATTCTTGCGCGACCCGTTGACGCGCAAGCGCTTCGATTCTACGGTCCGTTCGAAGTTACGGGCAGCATTCGATATTTCGAATAGTGGGCGGGCATGGGACGACCTGGCCTGAATCGCAGGCAACTGATCACAGGGCTGGGCGGGGCGGCCGTCGCCGGCAGCTTCGGTTTCGCGGCGCCGGGAAGCGGCGCGGACGCCCTCGCGTCGAGTGCCGCCGCCCGGGTCCGCTGCTGGAACCTCTTCAGCGGCGGCGACGGCTACGACATGATCGCGATGCCGGACTCCTTCCGCAGGGCCAACCCCGGTGTCGAGGTGAAGGATCCGACCCTCCAGTGGGGCAGCTCTTCCAGGGCATCCCGAGGGGGCCGGAGGAGGCCGGGTACGTCGACGGAGCCGGCCTCCGGCGGGTGTTCTCCACCATCATCGTGCCGCTGTCGAAGCCCTCCCTGTCCGCGGTCGGCACCTTCACCTTCATCGCGTCCTGGAACAACTTCCTGCGGCCGTACACGGTGACCGACAACCCCGGCCTGATGACCATGCCGAACGGCATTGCGACCGTCAGGAACTCCCACGGCATCCAGTGGGCCCAGCCCATGGCCGGCGGGCTGACGGCCGGACTGCCGCTCATCGTCGTCCTCGTCCTCGTCCTCTTCCAGCGCCAGATCGTCAGCGGCGTCGCCCACACCGGCCTGGCCGGCCAGTGACCCGCACCGAGCTCCGTACCGACACCCCGAAGGAAGTCATGACCCGCACCGCCCGCTTCACCCTCGACCCGGCGTTCACCGTCGGCGATGTCGACCCCCGCCTCTTCGGCTCGTTCGTGGAGCACCTCGGCCGCTGTGTCTACGACGGCATATACGAGCCCGGCCACCCCTCGGCCGACGAGGCCGGTCTGCGCACCGACGTCCTGGAACTGATCCGCGAACTGGGCGTCACCGCCATCCGCTACCCCGGAGGCAACTTCGTCTCCGGCTACCGCTGGGAGGACAGCGTCGGCCCCGCCGACGAGCGGCCGCGCCGCCTCGACCTCGCCTGGCGCTCCACCGAGACGAACCGCTTCGGGCTCTCCGAGTTCATCGCCTTCTGCCGGAAGATCGGGCCGCAGGCCGAACCCATGATGGCCGTGAACCTCGGCACCCGGGGCGTCCAGGAGGCCATCGAGCTCCAGGAGTACGCCAACCACCCGGCCGGCACCGAACTCTCCGACCGCCGCATCGCGCACGGCGACAAGGACCCCTTCGGCATCAAGCTGTGGTGCCTGGGCAACGAGATGGACGGCCCCTGGCAGACCGGTCACAAGACCGCCGAGGAGTACGGCCGGATCGCCGCCGAGACAGCACGCGCGATGCGCCGGATCGACCCGGCCGTCGAACTCGTCGCCTGCGGTTCCTCGGGCCGGTCCATGCCCACGTTCGCCGCCTGGGAGGCGACGGTCCTCGCCGAGACCTACGACCTCGTCGACCACGTCTCGCTGCACGCCTACTACGAGGAACTCGACGGCGACCGCGACTCGTTCCTGGCGTCCGCCGTGGACATGGAGTCCTTCATCGAGGACGTCGTCGCCACCTGCGACCACGTCGGGGCGCGGCTGAAGTCCACGAAGAAGATCAACCTCTCGTTCGACGAGTGGAACGTCTGGTACATGACCCGCAGCCAGCAGGAGGCCGAGGCGAACCCCCTCGACTGGCCCGAGGCACCCCGCCTGCTGGAGGACAACTACTCGGTCACCGACGCCGTCGTCCTCGGCACCCTGCTCATCGCCCTGCTGCGCCACGCCGACCGGGTGACCGTGGCCTGCCTGGCCCAGCTGGTCAACGTGATCGCCCCGATCATGACCGAGCCCGGCGGCCCGGCCTGGCGGCAGACCACCTTCTTCCCGTTCGCCCAGGCCGCACAGCACGGCCGGGGCCAGGTCCTGGACGTGCGGGTGGACTCGCCCACGTACGGGACGGCCAGGTACGGCGAGACGGACCTGCTGCACGCGACCGCCGTCCGTGACCCGGAGACCGGCGCGGTCACCGTCTTCGCGGTCAACCGCAGCCAGTCGGCGGCCCTCCCGCTCGAAGTCGCCCTCCACGGCTTCGACCTGGCGGAGATCGCGGAGCACCAGGTCCTCGCCGACGCGGACCCGGACGCCCGCAACACCCTCACCGAGCCCGGACGGGTCGCCCCGCACCCGGCGGAGGGCACCGTGCTCGACGGGGGAGTGCTGCGGGCCGTGCTGGAGCCGATGTCCTGGAACGTGATCCGCCTCGTCTGAACCCGGCGGAGCCGGGCACAGCGCTGCACGGCCCCCGGGGCTTGCGCGTACGAAGCCCCGGGGAGCCGGGGGAGTTCAGGTGCGACTCCCCGTGGCGCCGACGCCCTCCGCGATCTCGTAGGCTGACGCCATGCGTGATCTCGGGGCGGGCTTCAGCCATCTGATCAAGGGGCAGCGCTGGGTCGCCCGACACGGCAAGTGGTTCGGCATCGGGCTGCTGCCCGGCCTGATCACCCTCTTCCTGTACGCGGGCGCCCTCGTCGGCCTCGGCTACGGGGCCGACGACCTGGCGGACTGGGTGACCCCGTTCGCCGACGGCTGGTCCTCGCCCTGGCTCGGCCTGCTCCGCACCACCCTGACCGTGCTGGTCTTCGCCTTCGGCCTCTTCCTGGCCGTCATCACGTTCACCGCCGTGACCCTGCTCGTCGGGCAGCCCTTCTACGAGTCGCTCTCCGAGGAGGTGGACCGCGCCGAGGGCGGCGAGGTCCCCGAGTCCGGGCTGCCGCTCTGGCGGGAGCTGTGGATCTCCGCCCGCGACAGCGTGCGCATCCTGGTGCGCGTCGCGCTGTACGCGGTCCTGCTCTTCGCCCTCGGGTTCATCCCGGTCGCAGGCCAGACCGTCGTCCCGCTCATCGGGTTCTGCGTCACGGGGTACTTCCTCGCCGAGGAACTCACCGCCGTCGCGCTCCAGCGCCGCGGGATGGTGCTGAAGGACCGGCTCGTCCTGCTGCGCGGCCGCCGCCTGATGATCCTCGGCTTCGGCGTACCGCTGGGGCTCGCCTTCCTGGTCCCGTTCGTCGCCGTCTTCCTGATGCCGGGGGCCGTCGCGGGAGCGACCCTGCTGGCGCGCGACCTGATGGGGGAGGACGGCGGCGACGGCGATGACGAGGACGCCGACGACGAGGAGGGCGAGGGTGCGCTCCCTGCCTCGCCGCCCCACCGCGTGAACGACTGAGCTCGCTGAGCTCACCCTCGGAGGTCAGCTCGTGTGCACCTCCAGCGCCGTGCGGACCGCGGACTCCAACGCCCCTTCGATCCAGGCGGGCTTGACGGACGTGTGGCAGCCCGCGAAGTGCAACGGCCCCTCGGCCGACCGCACATCGGCGAGCAGTTCGGTGTGCTGGCCGGGCAGCAGGACGGACGCCTCGCCGTACGCGTACGGGTCGCGCATCCACGACTGGGTGGCACCGGCCCCCGTGTAGAAGACCTCGATGCGCTGCCCGTACACGTCCTGGACCCCGCCCAGGGCGTGCGGGTAGCGCTCGTCGTCGTCCAGGGAGTCCCACTTCAGGGCGTCGTCGGCCCAGCTGTACGAGGCGAGGAGCACGCCTCCCTTGCTCCCCTCGACCGGGTGGGAGGGCTGGTACATGAAGCGGTTGGCGTTGTCGGTGACCGATCCGCCGCCGATGACGTGGGCCGCCTCGGGCTGGTTGCGGGCGGTCGCGCGGTACGCCGCGTAGTGCACGCGCTGGTTGGGCGGAATGTGCCCCGACGGTACGGAGGGGTGTGCGCCCAGCAGCGAGCCGTCGGCCGGCGCCTTGCCGAGCCGGTACTCGTCGTACAGGCCGGGTCGGACCTTCTCCAGCTCCTCCTTCCAGTCCTTCTCCTCGAACTCCCACCAGCGGCGGCTGAATTCGAGCAGCACCTTGGTGGCCACGTCGTAGTGGACCTCGGTGATCGCTCGCCGCTTGCCGTACGAGAGCGCGGGGGTGACCGGGATGTGGCGCAGCCCGGAGAACGGCACGGTGACGATCGCCCGGTCGCCGGTGAACGTCTCCCGCACGACCTTCCCGTCGCGCCCCTCCGACACCGTCTCGACGCGGACGCCGTCCTCCCCGTGACTGATCCTGGCGGCCCGGCGGTCCAGCCGCACCAGGTCCTTGACCCGTGCGTACATGGCGTCGGCCAGCGTCGCCGTGCCGTCCGGCAGCTCGTAGAACGCGGTGTCCGGGCTGATCAGGGAGGCCCCGATGAAGCTGTGCACAAAGGCGAGAGGCAGCCGCGAAGTGAGGTTCTCGACGGTGCCGATGAGGTCGATGGTGCGCTCGTCGAGCTTGGCCTCCTCGGTCAGGAACCGGAACATCGACCAGTGGCCGTAGTTCTGGATGACCCGGGCCCAGCCCTTGACGAGCTCCGAGCCTTCCTTGCCCTCGAACTCCTTGCGTACGGGGGCGAATGCCTCGCGCACGATGGTCGAGGCGGTCTTGTCCTCGAACTCGGCGGGGACCCCGAAGGAGCGGTTGACCGCCTGCGGCTTCTTCGCGTAGTCCGCCTTGCGGACCCGGATGCCGTTGACATGGATCCAGGTGTGGTTGACGGGCTGCCCCTCGGCGTCGACGTCGACGAGGTGGAAGCGGCGGCGCTTCAGCCCGAAGCCGTCCATCAGCCCGGTGACGAGCGGGTGGCTGTCCGGGATGCGCATCGCCCCGGCCTCGGCGTACTGCTTGGGGTCGGCGAACGGCGACTTCGCGTTCTCGTGGCCGCCCGTGCGGAAGGTCTTGATCCGGCCGCCGACCCGGTTGCCGTTGGCCTCGATCACGGTGACGGTGTGCCCGGCCTCGCGGAGCAGATGGGCGGCGGTGAGCCCGGCCGGGCCGGCGCCGATGATCAGCACCTTCTTCGGGCCCTTGCCGCTGCGCGGCAGGCCCTTGGAGAGCAGGACGTCGCGGTAGTGCGGCACCAGCGACTCGTCCTGCTCGTCGCGTACGAGGACGGCGCGGGCGACGGTCAGGCAGGCGTTCCAGTCGGAGCCGGGGGCGGCGGCGGGGGCGGCGAGGGACCCGGGCGCGGCCGCGTGCGCCGCGGTCGCGCCGGTCGCGGCGAGGGCGGCGGCCCCCGCGGCGGCACCCGCGATCACGGTGCGCCTGGAGGGCAGGTCGGAAGAAGGAAGACCGGAAGAGGGCAGGCCGGAAGTCGGCTCGGCAGGCTTGGAAGTCATGCCGCCACCCTGGGGGGCGCGGAAAGGGGCGCATTGCGCGAACGCGCGTAGACCGCCCGGAATCACTCCCAGGTGCCGCTTAGCGATCTTGTATTATCGGCGTTCCCGCAGGTCAGGACGCTCGCCTGCGAGAACGCCGAGGCGTCGGAAACGGCACTGCGTCAGCGCACCGAGAAGCCGTACACGGTCGTCGACACGTACTCCTCGCCCGGCCGCAGCACCGTGCTCGGGAACTCCGGCCTGTTCGGCGAGTCCGGGAAGTGCTGGGTCTCCAGGGCGATCCCGGCGCACGGCCCGAACGGCCGGCCGTCGAAGTGGTCCGCCGTGTACAGCTGCATGCCCGGCTCCGTCGTCGTGACGGTCAGGACGCGCCCCGACGCCTCGTCGTACAGCTCGGCCACCGGGCCCGTCACATCCTCGTCCAGCACGAAGTTGTGGTCGTACTCCTTGGAGACCGGCTGCGGCTCCCGGAAGTCGAACCGGGTTCCGTCCACCGGCAGGAACTCACCCGTCGGCAGCGACTCCGCGTCCGCCGGGGTGATCCGCCCGGCCGCGATCCGCAGCCGCTGGCCCAGTGCGCTGCCGGAGTCGGCGCCCGCCAGGTTCCAGTACGTGTGGTTCGTCAGGTTCAGCACGGTCGGCGCGTCCGTCGTCGCCCGGTACGCGATCCGCAGCGCCCCGTCCTCGTCCAGCGTGTAGGCCACCGAGAGCTCCAGGCGCCCCGGGAACCCCTCCTCGCCGTCCGCCGCGACCAGTGACAGCTCCACCCCGTCGGCGGTCTCGCGGGCGTCCCACACGCGCTTGTCGAAGCCGATGGCCCCGCCGTGCACGTGGTTGCGGCCCTCGTTGCGCGTGACGTGATGCGTCGTCCCGTCGAGGACGAACGACGCCCCGCCGATCCGGTTCGCGTACCGCCCGACCAGTGCGCCGAAGTAGGGCCCCGGGTATTGGATGTACGAGTCGAGATCGGGCAGCCCGAGCGCCACCGCGGCCCGGGCGCCGTCCCGGCCGGGCACCTCGACGGACTGCACGGTGGCGCCGTACGTCAGCACCCGCACGCGCGTACCGCCACGTTCCAGCGTCCAGCGGTCCACGGCGGTGCCGTCCCCGAGGGTGCCGAAGTGTTCCGTACGCATCACCGTGTTCGAACCCGTCTCCATGATCGGAAACTCTAGCCTGACCGGTGCGTGGGGAGGCGGCCGGTCTTACGCGGGAGGCCGCGCCGCCGTGACGTTGCGGTAGGCGATCTCGGCCAGCCGGGCCTGCCCGTTCCGTCCCGGGTGGAACCAGTCCCACTGGCTGAGCTGCTTTCCGGTGAACCGGTAGTCGAACACCGCCCCGCCGTCGTCACGGCAGCGCGCGTCCTTCGCGCACACCTCGCGCAGCACCCCGTTGTACGCGATGACGCGGTCCTGCACCGCTGCCCGCCGGGCCACCGCCGAGGCGCTCATGTCGTCCGCGTCACTCAGCATCGACTTGCAGATGCCCAGCTTCCAGATCTGCTTGCCCAGCTGACTGCCCCGGCCCGTCGACCAGAGCCGCTTGAGGTCCGGCACGCTCGACACGTACACCTGCGCCTTCGGCGCCGCGCTGCGCAGCTGACGCATCGACGCCTCGAACGACGCGCGGAAGTCGGCCACCGGCGTCATCGCCCGCACCGAGTCCCGGCACGCGTCGTTGGCGCCGATCATCACCGTCACCAGAGCGGGGTCCTCCTTCGCGGCCAGCGCCATCTGCTCCGGCAACTGGGCGATCCGGGCGCCCGTCTCGGCGTGGTTCCAGCTGTGGGACGCCGCGCCCGAGGTGCCGAGGAGTCGCACCGCCAGGCTGCGCACCGCACTGTCCGAGCCCGTCGACCAGGAGGCCTCGGGGCAGTCGGCCAGCACCGAACAGGCGTCGAAGCCGCGGGTGATGGAGTCCCCGACCGCGGCCACCGACTCCGGGCTGCGGTCCCAGAGCGGTGCGGCCGCCGGCCGCCTGCCCGCTTCGGCCGTCGCGCCCTTCGTCGTCCTGTCGGACCCGGAGTCACAGCCCGTCAGGACGGCCGTGCCGAGGAACGACACGGCGGCCAGTGCGGCCAGTGCGGTCCGCGAGCGGTGCCGTACGGAGCGATCCGGCATGTCCTCGTCCCTCCTGTCCCATGCCTCCGGCACACCCTTGTGGCACCGGTCGGCGGGTCCGCGCGCCCTGCCGGGTGAATGCTGAGCGAATCATGGGCCCAGGACCGACGGTACGTCACACCTCGGACGCCGCCGCACGGTAGCTTTTCCCCGTCGAACCAGTGGCTCTTTCGGCCGCCCGGCTCCACTCGGGTGGATCTCGAACATCACATCACGTCACATACCCTCCCTTCTCCGGACATTAACGCCCGATACTGTTTACTGATGACAGCCTTGGGCAGCGGCCGGTAGGAGGCGGTGCGGGCGCGAAGCCGCTGGGGAAGGCGAACCTCGTCCCACACTGGAGGTCCCGGTGACGACACGTGGAGTCCTGTACGTCCACTCAGCCCCGCGCGCGCTCTGCCCACACGTCGAATGGGCGGTGGGGGGCGTACTGGGCGTGCGGGTCCAGCTCGACTGGATCAGACAGCCGGCCGCACCCGGCACCTGGCGTTCCGAATTCTCCTGGCAGGCCCGTCCGGGCACGGCGTCGAAGCTGGCCTCCGCGCTGCGCGGCTGGGATCTGCTGCGTTTCGAGGTGACGGCGGAACCGTCGCCGACCGCGGAGGGCGAGCGCTACAGCTCCACGCCCGAGCTCGGCATCTTCCACGCCGTCACCGGCATGCACGGCGACATCCTGGTCCCCGAGGACCGGCTGAGGGCCGCCCTGGCGCGGTCGCTGAGCGGGGAGAGCGACCTGGAGGGTGAGATCGCCAAGCTCCTGGGGAAACCGTGGGACGACGAGCTGGAATCCTTCCGCCACGCAGGCGAGGGCGCGCCCGTGCGGTGGCTCCACCAGGTGGTGTGACCCACCGGGGCGCTGCCCCGCTGCCGGGGAGGCGAGGCTGAGCACTGAGGCCCGAGCGGGGCTCCGCCCCGCACCCTGCCGGGCGGCGATCGGCCCGGATCAAGCCTCTCCGGCGACCGAGGAGCGGGGGTCCGGAGGCGGAGCCCCCGAAAGCCTGAAGCCCGCCTCCCCTCACGGCGAATTCCAGGGGAAGCGGGCTTCACGCGTACAGCGGGAAAGTGATCAGACGCTACGGAACGCCAGCACCACGTTGTGTCCGCCGAAGCCGAACGAGTTGTTGATGGCCGCGATCGGCCCCTCGGGCAGCGGCCGCGGTTCACCGCGCACGATGTCCGCCTCGACCGCCTCGTCGAGGTTGTCGATGTTGATGGTCGGCGGAGCCATCCGGTGGTGCAGGGCCAGGACCGTCGCCACGGTCTCGATACCGCCCGCGCCACCGAGCAGGTGACCCGTCATCGACTTCGTCGCGGAGATCGCGACATGGTCCAGGTCGTCGCCCAGGATCTTGCGCAGCGCCTTCAGCTCCGCGACATCGCCCTGCGGCGTGGACGTCGCGTGGGCGTTGAGGTGCACGACCTCGGACGGCTTGAGGTCCGTCTGGTCCAGCAGGTTCTGCATCGCCGCGGCGATGCCGCGCCCGGTCGGCTCGGGCTGGGCGATGTGGTGGGCGTCGGCGGACAGCCCCTGGCCCAGCACCTCGCAGTAGACCCGGGCGCCACGCGCGGCGGCGTGCTCCGCGGACTCCAGGACGACGACACCGGCGCCCTCGCCGAGGACGAAGCCGTCGCGGCCCGTGTCGTACGGACGTGAGGCCTTCTCGGGCTCGTCGTTGCTCTTGGACATCGCCATCATGTTGGCGAACGCGGCGATCGGCAGCGGGTGGATCGCCGCCTCGGTGCCACCGGCGAGGACCACGTCGGCACGGCCGGTGCGGATCATCTCGACGGCGTACCCGATGGCCTCGGCACCCGACGCACAGGCGGAGACCGGGGTGTGGACGCCCGCCCGGGCGTTCACCTCGATACCCACGTTGGCGGCCGGGCCGTTGGGCATGAGCATGGGCACGGTGTGCGGGGAGACGCGGCGTACGCCCTTCTCCTTCAGCACGTCGTACTGGTCGAGCAGGGTGATCACACCACCGATGCCGGAAGCGATGACCGAACCCAGTCGCTCGGGCTGGATCTTCTCGTCCTCACCGGCAGGGCCGGTGAAGCCCGCGTCCGCCCACGCCTCGCGGGCCGCGATCAGCGCGAACTGCGCCGAGCGGTCCAGCTTGCGGGCGAGCGGGCGGGGCAGGACGTCACCCGGGTCGACGGCCGCGAGGGCCGCGATCCGGACAGGCAGTTCGGCGAAACGTTCGCCCTCAAGAGGCTTGACGCCGGAACGGCCGGCCATCAGACCTTCCCAGGTCGATGCGGAATCGCCACCCAGCGGAGTGGTTGCGCCGATACCGGTGACGACCACAGTGCGATTGGTCGAGTTCACTGGAAAATCTTCTCCACGTGTAGAGGGTCGTGAATCAGCGGCGCCACCGCCGGGTGGCGACACACGAGTCGGCTGGATCAGGCCTGGTGCTTCAGGATGTAGTCGGCGGCGTCGCCGACCGTCTTGAGGTTCTTGACATCCTCGTCGGGGATCTTGACGTCGAAGCGCTCCTCGGCGGCGACGACGACCTCGACCATGGACAGCGAGTCGACGTCCAGGTCGTCGGTGAAGGACTTGTCCAGCTGGACGTCCTCGACCGGGATACCGGCGATCTCGTTGACGATCTCGGCGAGACCGGTGACGATCTCTTCCTGCGTGGCGGCCATGTTGGCGCTCCTTCGGTGTGTTTCTGCTGGGTTCGGGCGTCCGGGCGAAAAGACCCGGTGTGCCTAGGGGAGGGTAACGACCGTCGCGGCGTAGGCGAGACCCGCCCCGAAGCCGATGACGAGCGCGGTGTCGCCGCTCTTGGCCTGACCGGTCGCCAGGAGTCGCTCCATTGCGAGCGGAATCGAGGCGGCGGAGGTGTTGCCGGTGGTTTCGACGTCACGGGCGACCACGACGTGCTCCGGCAGCTTCAGGGTCTTCACCATCGAGTCGATGATCCGCATGTTGGCCTGGTGCGGAATGAAGACGTCCAGGTCTTCCGGGGCGATCCCGGCCGCGTCCAGCGCCTGCTGGGCGACCTTCGCCATCTCGAAGACGGCCCAGCGGAAGACCGCCTGGCCCTCCTGCGTGATGGCGGGGAACTTCTCCGGACGGTCGGCGTGGAAGGCGTCCCACGCCACGGTCTGCCTGATCGCGTCGGACTTGTCGCCCTCGGAGCCCCAGACCGTGGGGCCCATGGCTGGGACGTCGGACGGGCCGACGACGACGGCACCGGCTCCGTCGCCGAACAGGAACGCCGTCGCGCGGTCGCTCAGGTCGGTGAGGTCGCTCAGCCGCTCCACGCCGATGACGAGTACGTACTCCGCCGAGCCCTCGACGATCATGCCCTTGGCGAGGGCCAGGCCGTAGCCGAAGCCCGCGCAGCCGGCCGAGATGTCGAAGGCGGCGGGCTTGCCCGCGCCGACCTTGTGGGCGATCTCGGTCGCGATGGCCGGGGTCTGCTTGAAGTGCGAGACGGTGGAGACGACGACCGCGCCGATCTGGTCCGGCATGATCCCGGCTTCGGCGAGGGCCTTGCCGGACGCCGCGACGGACATCGCGGACACGGTCTCCTCGTCGGAGGCCCAGTGGCGGCTGGCGATGCCGGACCGGGAGCGGATCCACTCGTCGGACGAGTCGATCGTCTCGAGGATCACCTCGTTGGGCACGACGCGGGTCGGGCGGTAGGCGCCGACGCCCATGATCCGGGCGTACGGGGCGCCCTTGCTGGGCTTGATCTTCGACATACTCTCGGGCTCCTTAGACGCCTGCGTGCTCAGCGATGAGCGCGCGGGCCGCGTCGAGGTCGTCGGGGGTCTTGAGCGCGAGGGTCTGCACGCCGGGCAGCGCGCGCTTGGCCAGGCCGGTCAGCGTGCCGCCGGGGCAGGCCTCGATGAGGGCGGTGACGCCCAGCGCCTTGAACGTTTCCATGCACAGGTCCCAGCGAACGGGGTTGGCGACCTGGCCGACCAGCCGCGAGATGACCTCCGCGCCGGTGGCGACGGTCTTCCCGTCGGCGTTCGAGACATATGTCACGGCCGGGTCGGAGACCTTCAGGGCCGTGGCGGCCTCACGGAGACGGTCGACCGCGGGTGCCATGTGGTGCGTGTGGAACGCGCCGGCGACCTTGAGCGGGACCACCCGGCGCACGCCCTCGGGCTTGTCCTCGACGAGAGCGGCGATCTGTGCGGCGGTGCCGGCGGCGACGATCTGGCCGCCCCCGTTGACGTTCGCCGGTGTCAGACCGAGCCTCTCCAGGTGCGGGACGGTGACCTCCGGGTCACCGCCGAGCAGCGCGGCCATGCCGGTCTCGGTGACCGCCGCGGCCTCGGCCATGCCGAGTCCACGGGTGCGTACGAAACGCAGCGCCGCCTCGTCGCCGATGACTCCGGCGAGAGCGGCCGCGGTGATTTCGCCAACGCTGTGACCTGCGACGACACCCGGCGAAGCGTTGAGTGCGGTGGCGGAGAGCAGACCGGCGGCGACCAGCAGTGGCTGAGCCACCGCGGTGTCACGGATCTCCTCCGCGTCGGCCTTCGTGCCGAAGTGGGCAAGGTCGAGCTCGATGGCGTCGGACCAGGCCGCGATGCGGTCGGTGGCACCGGGGAGGTCGAGCCAGGGAGTAAGGAAGCCGGGCGTCTGAGCGCCTTGGCCGGGAGCGACGAGTACGAGCACCCTCACACTCTCTCTTGTCAATGGTCCGGAACGCCCGTGGGGACAGGGACGAAGAACCGTGGGGGGATTTGTTGATGTCCGACAAAAGTCTAGGACTGGAGATCCCTGTCGGCCAGGCGCCCCAGAATCAGGGCGATCCGCAGAGTGAACGCCGAGCGGACATCGGAAGGCGACCATCCGGTGACGTCTGTCACACGTCGGAGCCGGTAGCGCACGGTGTTGGGATGGACGAACAGCATGCGGGCCGCGCCTTCGAGGCTGCTCGCCTGTTCCAGATACACACTCAGCGTCTCCAGGAGGGCAGAACCTGCTTCTTCGAGCGGTCTGTAGATCTCCTCCACCAACTGATCCCGCGCGGCCGGGTCGCCCGCCATCGCGCGCTCCGGCAGCAGATCGTCCGCGAGTACCGGCCGCGGGGCGTCCTGCCAGGCGCTGCAGGCCTTGAGCCCGGCGGCGGCCGCCTGCGCGGAGCGGGTGGCGGCCAGCAGGTCCGGCACCACGGGCCCGGCGACGACCGGGCCCGCCGCATACGGGCCGATCAGCGCCTTCGCGACCTGCAGCGGATTGTCGCTGCCGCCCGCGATGACGACCAGGCGGTTGCCGAGCACCCCGGTCAGGACCTGGAGCTTGGCGTGCCGGGCGGCCCGGCGGATCGCCTCCACGGTCAGCTCGCTGTCGCCGTCGGGGGCCGTGCCGAGCAGCACGCAGACGTGCTCGGGCGAGTTCCAGCCGAGCGCCGCGGCCCGGGACACGGCGCCCTCGTCGGCCTCCCCGGACAGCACCGCGTTGACCACGAGGGATTCGAGGCGGGCGTCCCAGGCGCCGCGGGCCTCGGCGGCCTGCGCGTACACCTGGGCGGTCGCGAAGGCGATCTCCCGCGCGTAGACGAGCAGCGCCTCGCGCAGCACCGACTCGTCGCCGGGCGCGGCGACTTCGTCGATCGCCGCCTCCATGACCTCGATCGTCGTCCGCACCATCTCGACGGTCTGCCGCAGCGTGATCGCCCGGGTCAGCTCGCGCGGCGCCGTACCGAAGACGTCGGTCGAGATGGCCTGCGGGGTCTCCGGATGCCGGAACCACTCGGTGAACGCGGCGATGCCGGCCTGGGCCACCAGGCCGATCCAGGACCGGTTCTCCGGTGGCATGGCCCGGTACCAGGACAGCGACTCGTCCATGCGGGCGATCGCGTTCGCGGCCAGCCGGCCGGAGGACTGCTCCAGCCGTTTCAGGGTCGCTGCGTGGAGGTGGGCGGCGTTGGCGGCGGGCTGCTCAGGATCGGGTCGGGGCACGGGGACAAGACTGCCCTATCCGGACGGGTGCCCGAAGGCGGGGCGGTCCGCGGGTCGTACCGGGGCAGCCCGCCGGAGCCGTGGGCCCGTCCGGGCCGGGGCAAGATCATCTCACTTCGTGTGAATTCCCGTAGGACGTCCCGTCCGGCCGGGCCGGGCTACCGTGGAGAGGTGATTTCCGTACGTCGCTCGGGCGACCGATTCAGGGGTGGGGACGGGGCGGTGGGCATCGAGTCCCGGCACTCCTTCTCCTTCGGTACCTTCTACGACCCCGACAACCTCCGCTTCGGCCCGGTCCTGGCCTGCAACGAGGAGCGCCTCGCCCCGGGCGCGGGCTTCGAGGAGCACCCGCACAGCCACACCGAGATCGTCACCTGGGTCGTGGAGGGCGAGCTGACCCATCGCGATTCGGCCGGTCATGCCACGGTCGTACGGCCCGGGGACGTCCAGCACCTCAGCGCCGCCTCCGGCGTCCGGCACGTCGAACGCAACGACGGGGAGATGCCGTTGACGTTCCTTCAGATGTGGCTGGCGCCCCTGGAGCCGGGCGGTGAGCCCTCGTACACGACCGTCCCCGGCATCGCCGACTCCACCCCGTACGCCCTGCCGGAAGCCGGTGCGATGCTCCATGTGCGCCGGCCGGCCGAGGGGGAGCGCACCGCTGTGCCGGACGCGCCGCAGGTGTACGTGCACGTGGTGGCCGGGGACGTGCGGCTCGGCGACGAGGTGCTGGCGGCGGGGGACGCGGTGCGGATCGCCGGGGAGACGGGGCTTGAGCTGGTCGCGGTGGGGGCGGCGGAAGTGCTGGTGTGGGAGTTCAGCGCCGTCTGAAGGACGGCCGACGGCCGCCTGGGACGGCCGGGGGCAGCGTGTCGCGCGGCGGCGCTCACCACCCCGCCGTAGCCGCGGCCCATCGGCGTTGCGCCGGTGTCGAGTCGTGAACGACTCGACCACCGCGCGCGGACCGTTCATTCGAGCGCGATGCCGTTGACTCCGTCGAAGAGCAGGTTCGGCCAGTAGCCCCAGGGGTCGGCCCACGCCACCGGGTCGATCCCGCCCAGCAGGTCCCTGATGATCGTCTTCCAGACGCCGTCCATCCCGACTCCGAGCCGCCGGCCCTCCGCCCCCGCGTGGGCGACCGCCCACATGGTGAAGGCGAGGGTGGAGAGGTCCGTGTTGCACGGGGTCAACCCGGCCTCGTACGGGTTCCACATCAGGACCAGACCCGTGCGGCCGTCCACCACCAGGTCGGTGTCCTCCAAGACGTACCCCAGCACGATCAGGTGCTCGGCGTCCGGCGGTGGACCGGGAAGGTCCTCTCCTTCCTCGGTCCGGCGGGCGGTGACCTCGGCGAGGGTCGGCAGCCGTTCCTCGTGGCCGGACATCTCCAGGTAGGCCCAGGCGTCGACGACCCCGGTCTCGCGGAGGAACCGCCTTGTCGGGCCGTGCACCAGAGCGTCGGGCAGCAACTCGTCCGGAAACCCCCAGTGCTCCCCTTCGTAGACGAGATCGAGCATCTCTCCCGAGACGCGTACGGCGAGCCCGTCCCCGGGGACGGCCGCGCGGCGCAGCTGCCACATCACGTACGCCGTCGGCCAGAACGAACCGGTCGTGGGGAGTTCCGGCTCGGTCACCGCCAGCAGTTCCAGCAGTTCGTCGGCGGTGTGCCGCGGCTCCCGGTCGTTCCGCAGATCCTCGGCCAGGTGGGCGTCGCGGACCAGCGCGGACACGTCGACGCTCATCGGGTCCGGCTGGACTCCGCCGACGCCCGTGTCGTACGAGTACACGTGGCCGGTTCCGGGGTCGAGCAGGACGTGGCCGTGGTCGCCGTAGGCACCGATGCGATGGAGTTCGGGCCAGGTGGTGTCCGGCCCGCCCGGCTCGAACCGGATCAGGGCGGCTGTCCGGGGCAGCCCGATCTCGGCCAGGAAGCGCCGGGTGAGGTCGTGGGTGATCCCTGGTGGTGTGTGGCGTTCCACTTCCGCGAACCAGTGGCTCATCTGGTCCGGCGTCACGTTGAAACGCAGCGTGGCGCGGTCCGTCGGTCCGGTCACGGCGCGGCCCCCCTGTCATCCGGTCGTGCGACTCGTGCGGTGCGGTCGAGGCCTTCGGTGAGGGGCGACGCCGTAGGCCCGTACGGTCCGCCGACGCACAGGCTGTCGCCCGTCGGGCAGGCTAGCTTCAAGCGCGGGTGTTCGTCGACTCCGCGTCGGCGCAGGCCACTTCGCACGGTGGGCGGAGAGAGGGAACCGGGACCGACGCGACCGCGCCGGTGTCTACCGCCCGGCGTCCCGCCGCCACATCGACCACATCGGCGGCCCGGACCGGAAGGTCATCTCCTCGTGCACGGCGAAACCGTGCCGCTCGTAGAACGTCAGATTGCGCCGGTTGCTGGACTCCAGGAACACGGGCCGCCCGTCCGCGTCGGCCTGCTCCAGCAGCCCGCCCAGCACCTGTGAGCCGCGCCCCGTGCCGCGCGCGTCGGCATGGGTGCCGATGTACTCCACGTACCAGTGCGCGGGGCCGGCCGGATGGCGGTGCTCCAGTGCCAGCAACCGCATCCCGGTCCGGGGGAGTTGGGTTCGTCCCGCCCGCAGCAGCGTGCCCGCGTTGCGCAGCAGGTAGCTCACCGGGAGCTTCCACTGCCCGGGTTCCGCCCACACCGCCGCGACCGTGCGGTCCGGATCGGTCCACACCCGGCCCGCCGGGACCTGCTGGGCCAGATGCGCGGTGAACAGCAGCCGCAGCCGCCGGTCCCGGTCGTGCGGCATCAGCCAGGACCAGACGGGGTCCTCGGCGTAGGCGCTGGCGAGGACGGTGGCGAGCGCCGGGACGTCGGAGGCGGTGGCGCGGACTGTGTCGGTCATGGCCGGGGAGGGTACCGGTCCCCGCGATCACCGGCCAGCGGGATGGCAAGACCGGCCGACCGGCCAACGGGGCGCGAGTTTCGGCTGTCACCGTGAACCACCTCGACCCGGCATCGGACCCCGTGGAAATCTGCCGGTGCTTCAGGAATACGTCCTTGGTTCGCCCCCCGTTCGCCCCGGCGGCCTAGTTTTCGCAGGCACGCGCCGACACCTTCCCCCTGAACCACTCTCCCCCAGAGGTCCCCCTGATGACTCCCAGCACCACCGAATCCCCGCGCCCCGACATCGAGAGCACCGTGAGCCCCGCCGACGAGTTCCGCATCACCCGGCGCCGGATGCTCCAGACCGCCGCCGTCACCCTCGGTGCCATGACTGCCGGCCCGGTCGCCGAGGCGGCCGTCGGGGCGCAGGCCAGTGCGGCCGAGTACCACCTGCCCAAGGGCTTCAACGGCGACATATCCGATCTGAAGCACGTGGTGATCCTCATGCAGGAGAACCGTTCCTTCGACCACTACCTCGGTCAGCTGCCCGGTGTACGCGGGCACGACGACAAGCAGGTCCTGAAGTTCCAGGACGGCACCGACGTCTTCCAGCAGCGCGACGCCACCGGCGCCATCGTGACGCCCGCCGTGTCGACCGCGACCTGGAGCGACAACCACAACTTCTACGGTGCCAACGACGGGCGGTGGAACACCTGGGTGAAGGACAAGGGCGACCACTGCATGTGGTACTACACACCCGACTACATGCCGTGGATGTACTCGCTCGCCTCCCAGTACACCGTCTGCGACATGAACTTCTGCTCGCTGCACGGGCCGACCATCCCGAACCGCTACTACCTGATGACCGGTTCGGCGGGCGGCGAGGTCACCAACGCCAAGCAGAACGACTACAGCCGCAGTTGGACCACCGTCCCCGAGCAGCTCCAGCAGGCCGGCATCGACTGGCGGGTCTACTCCGACAACAGCGGCAACGGTGTCCGGGGCAGCCTCCAGAGCGGCTACGTCGGCGAGTACGGCTGCAACGTGACCAACAGTTTCGCCTCCTTCGACCCCCGCACGGCCGACGCGGCCGACCTGGAACCCGGCACCGGCAGGATCTGGAAGGCCAACTCCTTCGTCTACGAGGGCGCCACCACGCCCAACGACGACTCCGATGCGAACCTCGACGCCGTGCTCCGCGACCTCATCGCGGCCTGCGAGCCGGGCGCCGAGCACCCGCTTCCCGAGGTCTCCTGGGTGGTGATGCCCGCCGCGTGGAGTGAGCACCCGGGCTTCGACACCGTCCACGGCGAGCGCTACATGAACAAGGTGCTCCAGACGCTCCAGAGCAACGAGGACATCTGGAACCACACCCTGGTGATCATCACCTACGACGAGAACGACGGAAAGTTCGACCACGTCCTGCCCCCGCGCCCCGAGGCGGGCACGCCCGGTGAGTTCTCCGGCACCACTCCGTACGGGTTCGGCCCCCGGGTGCCGATGCTGCTCGTCTCCCCGTGGACACGAGGCGGCTATGTCGCCTCGGAGGTGTTCGACCACACCTCGACGGTGAAGTTCCTGGAGACCTGGGCCGGTCATCTGGGCAAGCCGTTCACCTGCCCGAACATCACCGACTGGCGCCGCTCCATCGCCGGCGACCTCACCAGCGCCATCGACTTCGCGCACCCGCGCCCGGGCCCGGTCGTCATCGCCGACCCGGTCACCGGGACCCCGCCGAAGCTGCCGGAGGACCGGATGAAGCCGCGCGGCCTCTCCTTCCACCCGCACGCCACCTTCACCGAGGACCGCGCCTCCGGCACGGTGACCGCGTCCATGACGCTGGCCGGCGGCCCGGAGGGCAAGGCAGTGAGCCTCCAGGTCTTCCCCGACCAGTACCTCGCCTTCGCCAACACGCCGTACACGGTGAGCGCGGCGACCCCCGGTTCGTACACCTGGGACACGAACGAGACCGACGGCAAGTACGCCTTCTCCGTCTACGGGCCCGACGGGTTCCTCCGCTCCTTCGCCGGACAGGTGATCCCCGAGAGCGCGAGCAGCAAGCGCATCGGCATTCCGCGCGTCCGGGCGGAGCTGGTCGGGGGCAGGCGCGCCGAGGTCAGGCTGCGGCTGCACAACGACGGCAAGCACCCCGTCCGTTACACCCTGAAGGCCAACGACTACCTCGGCGGCACCCGGAAGTTCATCGTCCCCGGTGGCTCCTCCACCGTCGTGCACTGGCCCACCGAGCACGGCTACTACGACGTGGTGCTCACCGCCAACACCGGCACAGGGTGGACCCAGCGGTACGCGGGGCGTGTGTCGACGCTCTGACGACGGCGGTGACGGACCGCTGACCGAAGCGAGAGGTCCCGGCCCCACCGCAGGGCCGGGACCTCTCATGTCCGGGGCGGCCCGGTGTGGTCTCGCGACGGCCCCGGGCCCGCTGCTGAGGGCTGTCCCGCAATCCCCGGCGGGCGCACGACGACAGTTACGGCACCTCGCCGCGTTGTCGGAACGCCCGAATACATCCGGTATGCGGACGCTCCTCCGCCTTGCGATGCACCGCATCCGACGCCGTGCGCCGATCCGCCACGGATCACGGGACAGCCCTCAGCGGGCGAACTGCGGGTCCTTCGCCTGGTTGTAGATCTCCTTGCCGGCTGCGTCGTAGGCATGGACGTAGGGGTTCGGGCCCGCCGCGTCCTGCGGGTCGAGGTGGGACGAGTCGGTGGCGAGAGCTGCCGCGTAGACGAACGCGCCGCCCGCCATGACCGCCGGGTACTGCTTCGGGTCGTCGCCGTAGCTGATGGCCACCTTGGCAACGTTGGGCGCGTGGTGCCCGGCGCCCAGCATGACGAGCTGCTTCTTGCCGACGCGTGAGCCGATGGAGTCGAAGTACGCGATCGTGCGACCGGTGCCCCACAGGCGGTTGTTGATGAACGTGGGCGGGGAGTCCGGGCTGTTGCCCTTGTCGCCCTTCGACTCGCACTGCACGTACTGGCCGGCGGAGTCGACGGCGACGACCACGCCGTCCCAGTCCTGCGAGGCGACGGGAGTGCGGACCCCGATCACCGCGTGGTAGCGCGATGCGTCCGAACCCAGGCAGGAGGACAGGATCCTGCTGACGGTTCCCGCGTCGATCGGGGTCGTCTTCCCGCTGGTGACGGTGAAGGTGTCCGGCGTGGACGACGCCTGACCCGAGGACGGCGCCTCGCCGGCTCCGCCCGACGTGGAGCCGTGCGTGGCGCCCGCACTCGGTGATGCGGCGGGGCTCGGGTTTCCGGCGGGGGAGGCGAGAACCGGTTCGGCTTCCCCCGCCCCGCTGAAGACGGCCACGGCCCCGACACTCAGCACCGCAACACCGGCGGCGACCGCCAGCGGCACTCCCCACCTGCTGCGCAGCGAAGCCTGGTTGCCTTCTGAGTCGATCTTCATCAGTAGCTCCTCTCGGGTCCGCCGATGACTCGGCAGATCACGATCGGAAGGAGCCGCAGGAATGCCCTGCTTGTCATTCATCGTGCGACCTCTTCCGCGTTGACGGGATTCCTGGAACTGAATGACGCCGCGACCATGACCCCGTCGACGAGGTCGGCCCCCAGCCTTCGCCGTGCCCGGTGCAGTCGGGACTTCACGGTTCCGACTGCCACCTTCAGCGTGGCCGCGGCCGCTTGCTGGTCCAGGCCCGACCACACACAGAGCTCGATGACCTCGCGTTCGTGGCGGGGCAGGCGGGCCAGCGCCCGGTGGATCTCCGACATACGACGCTCGTCGTCGACCCGGACGGCGACGCGGTCCGCGTGGTCGCTCACCGGCTCGTCGTGCGAGACGAGCCGGTGCAGCAACGCCTCGGCCCGCCTCAGCCGCCGCCTGGTGTTCGACACCAGGCGGTCGGCGATGCCGAGCAGCCACGGCAGGGCCGAGTCGCGGTCGAGTACGGTCTCGGACCGCCGGCGCCAGGCATGCAGAAACACGGTCGACGTGAGGTCTTCGGCCTCGGACCAGTCGGCCGTCCGCCGGAACAGATAGTTGTAGACGGTCTTCCCGTGACGGTCGAAGATCCGGCCGAATGCCTCCCGGTCCCCGTCGACGGCCCTCGCCCACAGGGCCCGGTCGGATATTCCTCCGACCGGGCCGGCGGGATCAGCGTCGTTCAGCTCCATGCCCTGTACGTGTCCGGCAACGGGCCGAAGGTTCCCGCCGATCCTGATCTCCGCACCGTCGGAGGGATCCGGCCCTGCCACAAGGGCGGTCCTCCAGCCGATGTGTCATGGCTTGATCCCATTTCGGTGCCGCCCCACCCCTGCGGAAGCGCTGCTTCTTCACGTTCTTCACGCGGAAACGTACCGGGCCGCCGATGACGGTCCCCGGGTCGGGGCGACGTTCCGTGGACCGACCGCACCCGGTACGAGAAGCCGCACGTGGCGCCGGCCTTCGTCGGAGAGGGGGTCGCCCGGCGCATGCGCGTGCGGCCCGCCCGGTACTCCCGGGCGGGCCGCGATGTGCGATGGGAGGGGGGTCACATGGGCGTCGGCTTGATCATCGCGAACACGCCGCCCTGCGGGTCGGCGACCACGGTCATCCGGCCGGCCATCATGTCGAACGGCGGCACCAGAACGCTGCCGCCCTGCCGGACCAGCGCGTCCACGGAGGAGTCCACGTCGTCGGCCGCGAAGTAGGTCAGCCAGTGCGCCGGTGTGCCGGGCGGGTCGTTGGCCAGCAGAGTGGCGCCGCCGACCGCACGGTCGCCGACCCGGACCTCCCAGTAGGAGTCCGTGCCGTCCAGCGGCCGGATCTCGATGCCGAACACCTCGCCGTAGAAGGCGGTGGCGGCGAGCACATCGCTGGTGTGCAGCTCGTTCCAGGTCAGCGCACCGGCCTCGTTGACCACCTGGGCACCGGAGAAGGAGCCGGGCTGCCACACCCCGAACACCGCGCCCTGCGGGTCGGCGGCGATCAGCATCCGTCCCATGTCGCCGATGTCGGTCACCGGGGCCAGCAGGGTGCCTCCGGCGGCGACGATGGCGTCCTGGGTGGCCTGGGCATCGGTGGACGCCAGGTAGCTGGTCCACACGGTCGGCGGTTCCGGCATCCCTTCGGGAGCCATCGTCCTGCCGATTCCGGCGACCGCTTTGCCGTTCAGCTCACACACCGCGTATCCGCCGAACTCGGCCGGGCTGGGCTGCCCCTGCCAGCCGAGCAGGTCGCGGTAGAAGTCCAGAGTCGCTTGCTGGTCCTTCACCATCAGATCGACCCAGCACGGCGTGCCGGTCGCGTACGGAGTGGTGACTTCGGGCATCTCTCGCCCCTTCTCGTGAGGTCGGCTTTCCCGCCGCCCTCGGGGCGTGCCGGGAAAGCCGACCTCACGACACGCCGGAACCGCCGGCGCAGGTGAGCAGGTTGCTCCATGTCGCCCACCCCGCTGACGGCTTCCCCGGCGGTACGGTCCGCGCGGTTTCGGCGACTGCCCGGAGACAGGTCGGCCGTGCCGTGCGTTCGTCGCCCCTCACCGGACGGACCGGGACGAGCTCAGTTCGCGCAGAGCCCGGCCACGAAGCCGCGCCAGGCGTCTGCCCCGACGACGAGGACGGGCCCGGAGGGGTCCTTGCTGTCGCGGACGGGCACGGAACCGCAGGAGCTGCCCTCGGCGACCTCGACGCACTCGCCGCCGGTGCTGCCGCTGTACGACGACTTACGCCACGCGGCGCCGCCGGTCACGGTGCACTCGACGCAGTCGCCACCGGTGTTTCCGCTGTAGCTGGATTTACGCCACTGCGCGCTCTTCAGGTCGGGGCCGGTCTCCATAACGCTCCTCCATCACGCGGGCGATCAGAGCCGCCGAGTCCTCCACGGAGAGGGCGGCGGCCTGCAGGTGAGCGTATCGGAGCGAGCCCTCCCGGACCGTGTCGGGGCTGGCGGTCATATGGCCGGAGATAATGTCTTCTGTGTAGACGAGGTCCGGGTCGTCGTCGAAGCGTAGAAGGTTGAACGAGCCAGCCAGACTTGAGTGTTCACCGGCGGCGAAGGGCAGGACCTGGATCCGCATCCACCGGTGGGTGGCGAAGTCCAACAACCGCACCAGTTGGGCGCGCATGACCTCATGACCGCCGATCGGCCGGTGCAGTACTGCCTCGTCGAGGATGGCCCAGGCCAGTGGTGGCCGTTCACGCTCCAGGATGCGCTGGCGCTCCATGCGGGCGGCGAGCAGGCCGTCCAGGTCGTCGGGCATCCCGGTGGCCAGCACCGCCCGCGCATACCCCTCCGTCTGCAACAGCCCGTAGACCAACTGCGCCTGATACGTCGAGATGTACGAGGCGCTGGCCTCCATCTCCGCGTACGGCTGGAACCACGTCGGCAGCTGGCTGCGCAGGACCAGGCCCATCAGCCGGGAGAACGTCCCGTCCGTACCGAGCGCGGCGTCGACCCGTTCGGAGAAGTTGCGGGTGGGGATCTTCTTCGTGGTCTCGATCTGGCCGATCAATGATCCCGTACAGAAGATGATCTCGCCCAACTGGGCCTGGTTCAGGCCCGCGGCCTCGCGCAGGCGGCGTAATTCCCAGCCGTAGTAGTCCAGGGGGGAGGCGCTGGGGTCGAGTGACTGGACGTTGGCCACGGCGGGACCTCCGGTGTGCAACGCCTTGCGGCGTTCGTTTCCGTACGTAGCCGAGCGTAGTCACCTGCTCGCACGATGGTGACATGAATCACGTAACTGCTCCCCGGGCGGAGTCCGAAGAGCCCGTCTACCGCGCCGACTTCGCCATGGGCGAGCACTCGGCCCGGCATCTGCGGCGCATCCTGCGGCTCTACCTCAACGGGTGGGGCCTGGCAGCCGTGGCCGATGCGGCGGAGCTCGCGCTCACCGAGCTGATCGCCAATGTCGTCCGGCATGTCCCCGGCCGCCGCTGCCAGACGTTCATCTTCCGGCTCCCGGGCGGCGAGGGAGTCCGTGTCGAAGTGGCGGACGACTGCCCGGGGATGCCCGTCGTGGGTGCGGGAGACGTCCTCGACGAGGGCGGGCGGGGGCTGCTGCTGGTGGATGCCGTCGCGGACAAGTGGGGCGTGGAGGTGCGCCGGGACGGCGGCGGCAAGGCGGTGTGGTTCGAGTGCCTGGCCGCCGCGCCGGTTACGCCCCCAGCTCCGCCAGCACCGCGTCCGTGAACGGCGTCCACACCTCGGCCGCCCACGGCCCGAAGGCCCGGTCGGTGAGCGCCACGCAGGCCGCACCTGCCACCGGGTCGATCCACAGGAACGTTCCCGACTGCCCGAAGTGGCCGAAGGTCGCGGGGGAGGAGGAGCTGCCCGTCCAGTGCGGCGACTTGTGGTCCCGGATCTCGAAGCCGAGCCCCCAGTCGTTGGGGTTCTGGTGGCCGTAGCCCGGCAGGACGCCCTTCAGCCCGGGGTGGACGACGCTCTGCGCCTCCAGCACCGTGCGCGGGTCCAGGAGGCGGGGTGCCTGGACCTCCGCCGCGAACCGCGCCAGGTCGTCGACGGTCGAGACGCCGTCGCGGGCGGGCGAGCCGTCCAGCGTGGTCGCGGTCATGCCCAGGGGTTCCAGGACCGCCTGGCGCAGATACTCCGGGAACGGGATGTCGGTGGCCTTCGCGATGTGGTCGCCGAGGACCTCGAAGCCCGCGTTGGAGTACAGGCGCCGGGTGCCGGGCGGGGCCGTGACCCGGTGCTCGTCGAACGCGAGACCGCTGGTGTGGGCGAGCAGGTGCCGGACCGTGGACCCCTCGGGGCCGGCCGGCTCGTCCAGCTCGACCGCGCCCTCCTCGTACGCCACCAGCGCCGCATAGGCGGCGAGCGGCTTGGTGACGGAGGCGAGCGGGAAGCGGTGCCCGGTCGGGCCGTGCCTGCCGAGGACGGTGCCGTCCGCTCGTACGACGGCTGCTGCCGCGGTGGGGACGGGCCAGTTGTCGATCATCGCCAGGCTCTGCATGGGTACGAGACTAATTGGTCGGCCCCGGAGGTCCTTCAGGTGCTTCGACCTCGCGGGGCTCCCGGCATCGGTCGCGGAAAGCGTCACGACAGGCCGGGTGCGACCTTCCGGGCGGCATCCTCGGATTCCGGCCGGTCCGCACCGGCGTCCCGGGCGGCGCCACGCAGCGCTGCCTCGACCCGGCGGTCGGAGGTCATGGTCGCTGTGACGGCGGTCATGGCGAGGAGGAGCCCGGCGGCCGCGTAGAGCGGGGTGCGTATGTCGTACGTGGTGGCCAGCCAGCCGCCGAGGAAGGCGCCGAACGGGGCGGCGCACATGGCGAGCATGCGGGAGGTGGAGGCGACCCGGCCCATCAGGCGGGCCGGGACGATCGCCTGCCGGAGGGATGGGCCGAGCACCATCGTGGCGCCCATGCCCGCCCCGCAGACGGCGAGCGCGAGCCCGGCCACGTACGGATTCGGGGCGGCGGCAAGCCCCAGGACGGCAAGCCCCTCGACCGCGGCCGTGCAGGTCAGCGCGGTGCCGGTGCCGAGGCGTCGGCCGAGGAAGGAGGCGATGCCCGCGCCGAGCAGGCCGCCCGCCGCCTCCGCGGTGAGGAGCAGGCCGAAGCCGAACGTGTGGATGCCGAGACGGTCGTGGGCGAAGAGGGCGAGCACGGTCTCCACGGCGAGGAAGGCGACGTTCCCGACCGCCGGACGCAGGGCGAGCCCGAGCAGCAGCCGGTCCCGGAAGACGTACGACGCCCCGGCCCGCGCCTGCCGGAGCAGTGACTCGCGGGCCTCCGGCAGGGGCCGGGGCGCGGCGGGCAGTGACCGTACGAGCAGCGCGGAGAGCGCGAACGACACCGCGTCGGCGAGCAGGGGAACCGCCCGCCCGAGCGCGAGCAGCGCACTGCCCACGGGCGGCCCCGCGAAGCCGGACGCGGCGGTCTGGGCGCCGCGCAGGCGGGAGTTGGCGCGCTCCAGGAGGGCGGGGGTGCGGCCGAGCAGATCCGGCAGGTAGGCCGTGGCGGCCGTGTCGAAGAAGAGCCCGCCGAGGCCGAGCAGGAAGGCGACGGTCGCGAGGAGGGGAATGCTCAGCGCGTCGAGTGCGGCTGCCGCCGCCGGTACCGCGAGCAGCACCGCACGTGCCGCGTCCGCGACCCACATCGTGCGCCGGCGGTCCCAGCGGTCCACCAGCGCGCCGCCGAGCACCCCGAAGAGCAGCCACGGCAGGGTCCCGGCGGCCGTGACGACGGCGAGTGCCATCGGGTTCCGGGTCAGCGCGAGAGCGAGCAGCGGCAGCGCGGCGTGCGTCACCCCGTCACCGAGTGAGGACACCGTCTGCGCGGTCCA
This sequence comes from Streptomyces sp. NPDC002809, assembly GCF_040295435.1. Lineage (NCBI taxonomy): Bacteria > Bacillati > Actinomycetota > Actinomycetes > Kitasatosporales > Streptomycetaceae > Streptomyces > Streptomyces sp. NPDC002809. Next base: position 16,789 of record NZ_JBEOVJ010000049.1, on the reverse strand, counting down.
CAGCCGTCCGAATCCGGACGGCAACTTCTCTGCTTCCGTTGTCACTCGGAGTCCTCCTCGGCCTGCCGGTGCGGAGCCGGGCGGAACAGCGCGAAGGCGAGTGACACGTCCGGCAGCGACGGATCGGACAGCTCCCGGTACTCGTCCGCCAGGGCCTCCAGCCGCGCGCCCAGTTCCGCGAACTGCTCCTCGGTGAGCCGCAGATGGGCCATCCGTACGTGCCGCTCGCCGTCCGCCGGTGCCGCCTCCAGGTCCGCCACCGCGTGCCGCATCAGCGCGTCGGGCCGGCCGGGCCCGGAATCCGGCAGCTCGATCGTGCGGGCGGCCATCGCGTAGTACCGCTCGGTGACCCCCCGGACCTTCCGCGTCCGCACCACCTTCACCAGGCCGGCCCGCTCCAGCAGCCGCACGTGATAGCTGGAACTCCCCTTCGCGAGGCCCAACCGCCCGGCGATCTGCGTGATCGTCGCGGGCTCGAAGCGGAGCACGGCCATGATCCGGTGGCGCGTGAGATTGGAGACGGCGCGCAACTGCTCGTCAGTGGTGACGTGAAACGTCTCGGGAAGATCGTCGGCAGGCATGCCCTCAATGGTCAACGATTCTTGACCATTGAGCAAGGGTGTGGCCGGAACTCGCATGCGATTGCGCTTGCTTAGAGTGCACTCCAGGGTTCTAGCGTGGAGGGCATGACGGTGACGGAGACCAGTTCGGCAGCATCGGATGCCTGCGCAGCGGCCGTCCGGCCCCATCCGCGTGCCGACGGCCAGGATCACTTCACCATCAGTGAGGTGGCCGCCTTCACGGGGCTGAGCGCCCACACGCTGCGCTGGTACGAGCGGATCGGGCTGATGTCGTACGTCGACCGGTCGCACACGGGGCAGCGCCGCTTCTCCAGACGCGACCTGGACTGGCTCGGCTTCGTCGGCAAGCTGCGGCTGACCGGAATGCCGGTCGCCGACATGGTTCGTTACGCGGAACTGCTGCGTGAGGGCGAGCACACCTCCCAGGAGCGGAAGGAGCTGCTGGAGGCGACCCGCCGCGACGTGCGGAAGCGGATCGCGGAGCTCCAGGACACCGTCGCCGTCCTCGACTACAAGATCGAGTCCTATGCAGGCGCCCAGCGGGTGCCGGAAAGGTCCAGTACCTGATGACTGACAACAAGATCGCCACCGTGGAGCTCGGCGGCGGCGGCCCGCAGGTCGGCGTCCAGGGGCTCGGCTGCATGGGCATGAGCGAGTTCTACGGCGACACCGACGAGGCGGCGGCCCGCGAGACGCTGGAGACGGCCCTCTCCGCGGGCGTCACGCTGTTCGACACCGCCGACGTGTACGGCCTCGGCGCCAACGAGAAGTTCATCGCGCCCTTCGTCGGCGCGCACCGGGACGAGATCACCCTCGCCACGAAGTTCGCCATCGAGCGGCGCGAGGACGACCAGCACTACCGGGGCGTCCGCAACGACCCCGCGTACATCCGGCAGGCGGTCGAGAACAGCCTGCGCCGGCTGAACACCGACGTCATCGACCTCTACTACATGCACCGCCGCGACCCGTCCGTACCGCTGGCGGAGTCCGTCGGCGCGATGGCCGAGCTGGTGCGGCAGGGCAAGGTCAAGCAGCTCGGGCTGAGCGAGGTGACCGGTGCGGAGCTCCGCGAGGCGCACGCCGTGCACCCCATCGCCGCCCTCCAGTCCGAGTGGTCGCTCTTCAGCCGCGACGTCGAGCGCAGTGCGGTGCCCGCCGCGGTGGAGCTGGGCGTGACCTTCGTGCCGTACTCGCCGCTCGGCCGGGGCTTTCTGACCGGGGCGTTCGCCGACGCGGGCAAGGACCTGGGGAAGAACGACTTCCGGCAGTTCCAGCCGCGCTTCACCGGCGACAACGCGAAGGTGAACGCCGCGCTGCTGGAGCCGGTCCACAAGATCGCCGCCGCGCACGGGGCGACCGCGGCCCAGGTGGCCCTCGCCTGGGTGCAGCAGCGGGCCCAGGTGCACGGGCTGGCCGTGGTGCCGATCCCCGGCACCCGCAGGAGCAGCCGGCTGCTGGAGAACGTCGGCGCGACCCGGCTCACGCTGTCGGCCGGGGAACTGGCGCTGCTGGAGCCGATCGCCGGCCAGGTGGCGGGCGACCGCTACCCGGACATGAGCTCCACCTCCGCGGCCCGCGAGTAGCGGGCCGGGGGCTCTGCTTCACGCCAGACCCAGCGCGAAGACCGCGAACCCCGCCGCGAGCACCCCCGCCGTCGCGCGGCGGGCGTTCGCGGCACGCGTCCCCGCCTTCCACGGCGTCTCGAACCGCCGGGCGTACCGCGCGATCAGCACCAGCAGCGCGGCGAACACAGGCATCCAGGCCAGCCGGGCCAGGACCCAGCCGAGCGTGTCCGGGCCGGTCGTCGGTCCGGGCACCGCAGCCCCAGGGCGCGCAGACCGTCGAGGGCGCGGTCGCGGTGGCGGGGGTACGGGCTTCTATACGGGAGGCGAGGGCGCGCAGGCTCATCGCGTGGCCCCTTCCGCTGCCGTCTCCCCGTACGTGCCGTCCGCGATCGCGGCGAAGGCGTGGAGGGACTCGGTGCCGGGGGCGAAGTAGCCGGTGTGCCCGTGTGCGTCATGGGCCGGCACCCGACGGGCGCCGAACTCCGCGGAGGTCGGGTCGGCGCCGTGGCCCAGACCGGCGAACTCGACGTTCGGTACGTCGTCGATCCAGTCGTCGGGGTCCTTGGCGGCCCACACCCGGGCGTCGGTCCGCAGATCGCGGACGTTGTCGGCGCGCATCCCGGGCGAGCCGAGGACGACCAGGTCGGTGGCGTGCAGCCGGGGCGCGGCGAGGCCGCAGACGACGGAGCCGTAGCTGTGGCAGAACACGGCGGGCGCGGGCACACCGGCGGCCGCGAGTCCGTCCGTGAACCGGGCCAGCCGGTCCGCGCCGGCCTCGGCGAGCGATCCGGTCGCGGCGTCCAGGCCGACCCCGACGGGGGTGGTGTACCCGGCCCAGGCGATCACCGCGCTGCCCGGACCGGTCTCCGCGTACAGCGACTTGGCCATGCCGGCCGGCGTTCCGTACACATCGTTCGTACGGTCGAAGGTCCCGGCGTCGATGTCCGAACCCGGCACCACGACGGACACCCGGTCCGCGGTGCTCAAGTCCCCGAACACCTCGGCGACCTGGCCGCGGCCGCGCGGGTCGAACGCGAGGATCAGGCGCTGCGGGTCCGCGGCCAGGCTTGCGTACCGGGGGTCGTGATCAGCCTTCAGGGCAAGGGCGTTGGCCCGGTAGCGCAGTTCGACGGGTACGCCGTCGAGGTTCCCCACGACGAGTGGATGCCGGGCGACCAGGGACTGGCGCTCCCCCTCACTCAACCCCCGGAAGAACAAAGCCACTTCCGCGGGAGTGTCCCGCGCCGGATCGGGCAGCTCCCGCCCCAGTACGTGATCCGACCGCCAGGCGGCGGTGCCGGGCGGCGGCCCCGTCAGTGCCTGCTGGGCATTCCCCGACGCCCAACCGGCGGTCCCTGTCACGATGGTGGTCGCCAGGGCGACCGCGACCAAGGTCCTCGCATAGCGGCGCATCCGACCCTCCCTCTCCGGCTGAGCCGGCTCCCGCACGCCTTCGGTGCGTCGGGGAGGAAGGTAGGAAGACGACGGGTGCGGGGGCGTCACACCGAGGGGCCAAGTGCGGGGTGATACCGGGGTAGGGGGTGTACGGGGGGCCACCCCGAAGGCGTTCGGGGGGATCACCCCGCGCCCGGCACCACCAGCCCCGCCTCGTACGCGAAGATCACCGCCTGGGCGCGGTCGCGCAGGTCCAGCTTGGCCAGCACCCGCCCGATATGGGTCTTCACCGTCTGCTCGGCCAGCACCAGCCGCCCCGCGATCTCCTGGTTCGACAGCCCGCGCGCGATCAGCTCCAGTACCTCGGTCTCGCGCGGGGTCAGCCCGTTCAGCCGCAGTGCGGGCCCGCTGCGGGCGGCTCCGGACGGCCGCTGCCGGGCGAAGTCCGCGATCAGGCGCCGCGTCACGGACGGCGCCAGCAGCGCGTCGCCGGCCGCCACCACCCGGACCGCGGAGATCAGGTCCGCGGGCGGGGCGTCCTTCAGCAGGAAGCCGGACGCACCGGCGCGCAGCGCCTCGTACACGTAGTCGTCCACGTCGAAGGTGGTGAGCATCAGCACCTTCGGCACGTGCACCACGCCCACCGGCGGGTTCAGCAGCTCGCGCGCCGCCGCCAGCCCGTCCATCTCGGGCATCCGCACATCCATCAGGACCACGTCCGGATGAGTGCGGCGGCTGACGTCGACGCCCTGGCGGCCGTCCGGCGCCTCACCGACCACGTCGATGTCGGCCTGCGCCGCCAGCAGCGCCGCGAACCCTGCCCGCACCATGGCCTGGTCGTCGACGATGATCACACGGATGGTCACGAGTTCTCCGGATTCGAGGGCGGGACAGGGGAGACTGAAGGAGCTGAGGCGGGTGGCAGGGGGAGCCGCGCGGCCACCCGGAAACCACCGTCCGGCAGCGGTCCGGTGTCGAGCGTGCCGCCGGTCAGCCGTACGCGTTCACGCATTCCGACCAGCCCGTGTCCCGTCCCCGTCGTCTCCACGGGAGTGCGCGGAGCGAGCGACGAACCCGTGCGCTCCGGCGGGTCGTTGACGACCAGCACCGTCAGATGGGCGCCGTCGGAGCTGATCGACACCCGGGTCCGGGCGCCCGGCGCGTGCCGGACCACGTTGGCCAGGGCCTCCTGCACGATCCGGTACGCGGACAGGTCCACCGTCTGCGGTACGCCCTTCAGCCCGGCAGGCAGCGACAGCTCGGCCGGCAGCCCGGCCCGTACCGTCGCCTCCACCAGCTGCTGCACCCGGTCCAGCCCCGGCTGAGGCGCCCGCTCGCCCTTCGTACCCTCGCTGCGCAGCACCGTCAGGAGCCGCCGCATCTCCCCGAGGGACTCCCGCGCACTCGCGGCGATCGAAGCGAACTCCGCCCGCGCCTCGTCCGGCAGCCCCTGCAACCGGTACGGGGCGGAGTCGGCCTGGACCGTGATCACAGACATGTGGTGCGCGACCACGTCGTGGAGCTCGCGGGCGATCCTGGTCCGCTCCTCCAGCAGCGTCCGCTGGGCCCGCTCGGCCTCGCTGATGGTCTCCTGCTCGGCGAGCAGGCGCCGTGCGTCGCCCCGTTCCCGTACCGCCGCGCCGATCACCAGCACCACGGCGCCGAGGATCAGGAACAGGATCGAGTTGTTGTCGCCGCGCTCGCTGGAGGCCAGATACAGGATGAGCCCCGCCGCCCCCGGCGCCAGCCAGACGGCGATCAGCGTCCGCCGACGCTCGCGCAGGCTCAGGGCCAGGAGAAGGAAGAGGTAGCTGATGAAACCGGGCGGTGTCCACGGCCACGCGGAGTTCTGCCCGCCGTCCTGGCCGAGCAGCACGATCGCGGTCAGGACCTGGGCCGGGAAGATGATCCACCAGGCCTGCAGCGGGCGGTGCGCCAGCATCAGGAGCGGCGCGGCCTGCGCGACGGCGAGCGCTCCCGCGATGCCACCGCGCAGGCCGTACTGATCGTTCAGGACGGTGATCGTGACCGGGACGAAGACGGCGACGAGCGCGAGGACGACGACGTAGGGCACCAGGCGCTGCCACTGCTTCGGCGCGTCGGCCAGGAGCGGTCTCGGAGGACGGGACGGGTGGGACAGCGCACGGGCGATCTCGCGCAGATTGCGGAGGGTGGCGCTCAGCACACCGTCCGCCGGAGAGTGCGGGGGAGCGGGCGGCGACGATGGCGACGGGGGCGGAGAGGAAGGGGGCATGGCCTGATCAGCGTAGGCAGCGAAGCCGCCCGCCGGCGTCATACCGGGGTTCCGTTCTGCGGCCGCGCCACTCGTACCGGGGTATCACCCGCCGGTACGGAAGGGGCGGCCGCAGACCGCTACAGCTCGGCGAGCAGCTGGGCCTTCTTCGCGCTGAACTCGTCGTCCGTCACCAGACCGGCCTGGTGGAGCTCCCCGAGATGCCGGATCCGCTCCGCGATGTCCGCCGGGTCCCGTCGTCCCGCGCCCACCAGGGCGGCCGCGGTCGGGACGGGCGTGGTCTGCTTCCTGCGGACCGATTCCAGTACGGCCGCGGCGAAGGGCAGCGACTCGTGCACCGGGCCGTAGCCGAGGCCGAAGATCACCGCGGCCGGGTCCTGATCCACGCGGGTCGGAGGCGCCGCCATCGGCTGTGCACTCGGGGCGGTGCTCGTCAGCAGGCCCGCGCCCGGACCGGTGGCCGCCGGTCCGGCGCCCGGACCGGTGGCCGGGCCCACGGACTCCAGGCCGCGCGGCACCAGTCGCAGATAGCCCTCGAAGGCCTCGGGCGAACGCCACTCGACCCCGCTCAGCTCCGCGACCGGGAACGTCTGGTCGCCCGCTTTCCACTTCTCCGACGAGGCACCCGTCCAGAACCAGCGGAAGGAGATCCGGTCCCCGTCGAAGCTGGCCCTGGCGTCGTACGCCTTGAAGTGCATCGGGGCCTCGGGCGCCGCGACCAGGAACCGGTCGGCGGGTTCGCCCGAGTCGGGTCCCAGCCGTGCGCGCAGCTCGTCCGCGTAGTACTCGGCGAGGGTCTCGCGTTCGGCGGGGAGCACCAGGCGGTACGGATCGCAGCCGTCCTTCAGCTGCCCGGCCGCCGCCTCCAGCAATGGATCGGCACCGGGTCTCGGGACCGCGCGCAGCACCACCGTGCCCCGCTTGCCCGGAGTCAGCGTCACCGACGACAGCGCCGCATGCGGCACACGGCGCTCACGAAGGCTCTGGAGGAGCCTCGGTGTACGGATACCCCGTTCGAAGCGGATGAGCACGGAGTCGGTGTCGAACTCCCAGGTGGCCTGAATTCCGGCCAGCACATCACCCATGTGCCTCATCGTATGCGGCACTTGCCCGCTCGTCCCCCTTCGGAGGTCCTCACAATTCGTGGCCGGTCGCGGATCTCTACGCGCGTCAGACCTGTTCGCGCGGTCGTTTGTGCGCGTCAGGAGGTCTCACGGCCGGAAATCCGGTTGTGGCAGCCGTTGTCGTCCTGGGCACAGGTCACGGAGGCGTAGGCGCCGGCACCGATCGCGGCGAAGTTGCCGAGGCTCGCGGTCCCCGGCTCGAAATAGCCGCTGTGGCCGACCGCGTCGCCCGCTGACGCGATCCGCGCGCCGAAGTCCGGATCCACCGGGTCGGCCCCGTGGCCGAGCCCCCCGACCTCCAGGTTCGGCACGTCCTCGATCCAGTCGTCCCGGTCCCGCATCGCCCACACATTGGCCCGGGTGTGCAGCTGTCCGGCGTTGTCGGCCCGCATGCCGGGGCTTCCCGCGACCGCGATGTCCGACACCCGGTCGGGCAGTTGGTCCGCGGCGACGCCGCACAGGACGGAGCCGTAGCTGTGGCAGAACAACGAGACGGGCGCGGTCCCCGGGAGCGCCCCGACAAGTGCCTCGAGCCGGACCGCCCCGCGCTCGGCGAGGTTGCCCAGCGCCGCGTCCATGCCGATGCCGGCCGGTGCGGTGTAGTCGGCCCAGGCGATCACCGCGGTCCGCACGCCGGGATGTGCGGCGCGCTCGGCCGCGTACAGGGACTTGGCCATGCCGACGGGCGCGGCGTTCGTCTTGCTGCCGGTGCGTTCCAGCGTCAGCAGGTTCGTATCGACGCCCGGGACGATCACCGAGACCCGGTCGGCCCGGTCGAGGTCGCCGAACACCTCGGCGGCGTGGCCACGGCCCGTCGGGTCGAACGCGAGGAAGTGCCGGCCGTCGGCGAGCATCGACCGGAAGCGGTCCGCCCGGTGCTGCGCCTCGGCGCGGCCGTCGGGGGAGAGCCTGGGGTCGTGCACCCGGGCCTGCTCGGTCGTGCGCGCCTGAACCAGCGCCAGCCGGTTCGCCCGGTAGCGCAGGGTGACCGGGGCGCCGTTCAGATTCCCCACCACGAGGGGGTACTTGCGGGCCAGCCCGGCACTCTGCGCGTCCGTGAGCGCGGCGAAGAAGTGCGCCAGCTTGTACGGAGGCGCATCCGCCGAAGGGAGCGCGTGTCCCGCTATCGAACCCTTGGCCCAGGAAGCGAGTGCGACAGTGCGTGGCGTGCCGGAGTGCTGATGACGCACGGCGGTCCAGCCGGTGGTCGCCAGCATCACGAACACGACCGCGATGGCGAGAAGAGCGCGCCAGGCGGTGAGCGTGGGGGAGGAGTCGAAGGAAGTCACTTCGGCCCACATTAGGAGACGCGCGCAAGACGTCGTTGAGCGGGTGACGCACATCACCCGACTACGGGGAAGAGAACACCGTTTCGCTCACGCTGTGTTCGGCCTTGCGGCACGCTCCGACGCGCCCGGCGCCACCGGAGTGCCGCATCGGGGCGCCGTGGCCCGCCTGTTGTGAGGTCGGTCATGTGCCGGGCCCGAGACGTGCGGCACACCACCTCAGTTGAGGGGCGCCGTCCCGGCCGCGTGCGCACGCCAGTCCCCGGCGAGGGCCGGGCCCAGCTGGTCCAGGTAGGTCTCGGTCAGTGTCCGCAGCGAGTCCATGCTCCCGTCGCAGCCCCGCCCCCACAGCTGCCCGGTCACCCGCATCACTCCGGAGAACGCGGCGACGGCGACGCGCGGCCGCGGGTCCTGTGTCATGTCCAGGCCCTCGCGCTCGGCGATGAGCCCGGCGATCTGCTCCTCCAGGGCGACGCTGCGCCGCATGTGGGCGGCGAGCAGGGAGGGGGTCGATTCGATCATCTGGTACGCCCGCATGTGGAGTTCGACCGGGATGAGGGCCTCGATGGCCTCTCCGATACTGTTCCAGGCGCTCAGGACCGCGCGACGCATGGCCTCGAAAGGGGTTTCGGCGGCGGGACGTTGACGCAGTTCGAGGATGAAGCGCGACTCCACCATGTCCTGGACGGCGAAGACGACCGACTCCTTGCCCGCGAAGTAGCGGAAGAAGGTGCGCTGGGAGACCTCGACGGCGTCGGCGATCTCGTCGACGGTGGTCTCCTCGTACCCCTGGGTGGTGAAGAGATCGAGGGCGGCACGGAGCAGGGCGTCCCGGGTGCGTTGCTTCTTGCGTTCACGCAGCCCGGCCGGAAGGCCCGCGGCTCGCTGCCCGTCGGTCACTGAACTGGTCCTCTTTCCCCTGCTTTGTCCAGCTCAGCCTACCTGTGAGCTACGTGACAGTTACCGACTTGTGAATTGGTTTGTCAACTGTCAGTGACTGACACTAATCTCCCGCGTATGACTAGTCAGCCCACCCTAGAGAAGGCGTCGCGGGAGCCCCAGGGCCCTGCCGGCTCCGCACCTGCCAAGGGGCTGCGCGGCCACCCCTGGCTGACGCTCTTCTCCGTGGCCATCGGCGTGATGATGGTCGCGCTCGACGGCACGATCGTCGCGATCGCCAACCCCGCGATCCAGAATGACCTCAGCGCCTCGCTCGCCGACGTCCAGTGGATAACCAACGGTTACATGCTGGCCCTCGCGGTCTCCCTGATCACCGCGGGCAAGCTCGGTGACCGGTTCGGACACCGCCAGACCTTCCTGATCGGTGTCGTCGGCTTTGCCGCGGCATCGGCAGCCATCGGCTTCTCCGGCAGCGTCGTCCTGGTGATCGTGTTCCGCGTGCTGCAGGGCCTCTTCGGCGCCCTGCTGATGCCGGCCGCGCTCGGCCTGCTGCGCGCCACCTTCCCGGCCGAGAAGCTGAACATGGCGATCGGCATCTGGGGCATGGTGATCGGCGCCTCGACCGCGGGCGGCCCGATCCTGGGCGGCGTGCTCGTCGAGCACGTCAGCTGGCAGTCCGTCTTCTTCATCAACGTGCCGGTCGGCGTGATCGCCCTCGTCATGGGCGTGCTGATCCTCAAGGACCACCGCGCCGAGAACGCGCCGCGCTCCTTCGACATCGCCGGCATCGTGCTGCTGTCGACGGCGATGTTCTGCCTGATCTGGGCGCTCATCAAGGGCGCGGAGTGGGGCTGGGGCGACGTCAAGACGGTCGGCTTCCTGGTGGGCGCCGTCGTCCTGTTCGGCGCGTTCACCCTCGTCCAGCAGCGTGTCAGGGAACCGCTCATCCCGCTGGCGATGTTCCGTTCCGTGCCGCTGTCCGCGGGCACGGTGCTGATGGTGCTGATGGCCTTCGGCTTCATGGGCGGCCTGTTCTTCGTCACCTTCTACCTCCAGAACGTGCACGGTCTGAGCCCCGTGGACAGCGGTCTGCACCTCCTGCCGCTGACCGGGATGATGATCGTCGCCTCGCCGCTCGCGGGCGCCATGATCACCAAGTTCGGCCCCCGGGTTCCGCTCGTCGGCGGCATGGTGAGTACCGCGGTCGCCATGTTCGGCATGTCCCAGCTGACCGTCGACACCAGCACCCTGACCATGTCGATCTGGTTCGCCCTGCTCGGTCTCGGCCTCGCGCCGGTCATGGTCGGCGCCACCGAGGTCATCGTGGGCAACGCCCCGATGGAGCTCTCCGGCGTCGCCGGCGGTCTGCAGCAGGCCGCCATGCAGGTCGGTGGCAGTCTCGGTACGGCGGTGCTGGGCGCGATCATGGCAGCCGGCGTCGACTCCGAGCTGCCCGGCAACTGGAAGGCAGCGCAGCTTCCGCCGCTGTCGCCCGAGCAGCTCGACCAGGCGTCCTCGGCCATCAAGGTCGGCATGCCGCCGGTCGCCGAGGGAACCCCGCCGGACGTCGCGGGCAAGATCGTGAACGTCGCCCACGACACCTTCATCTCGGGCATGAGCACGGCGTTCATGGTCGCCGGCGTCGTCGCGGTCATCGCCGCCCTGGTCGCCACCCTGACCAAGCGCGGCGAGAACGCCGAGGCGGGCGCGGGCGCCGGTCACATCTGACCCGACCCGCCCCGGCGCCCCACGGCGTCAACACAGCGCGTACGACAGCCCTGCCGGAACGTTCCGGCAGGGCTGTCGCCTATCAGGGTGGTCCCGCCCCCGGGCCCCTTCCCGGGCCGCCGCCGCGCGGCTCAGGGTGGACGCGGAAGATCCACATCACCACGGGGGTTGATTCACATGCGTACGACCGTTGTCGCGGCAGCCCTGGCCGCCACCGCGCTCCTCCCACAGGTCCCGGCCCAGGCCGCACCCGGCCGGCTCGGGGACTGCGGAAGCGGCCAGCTCTGCCTCTGGGCGAAACCCGACTTCACCGGCGCCCGTCAGGTCCACGAGCTCTCCACCATCGACATCGAGAGCTGCGTACCGCTGAAGGCGGGGGCCACCGTCCAGGCCCTGGTCAACCGCACGGGCCGCCCCGTCACCGCCTACCAGTCGGCGGAGTGCGACGAGACCGGCGAGTTCGAGACCTACCCGGGCGGCGGCACCTGGGTCCCGCGCATCCCGTACCAGGTGCGTGCCTTCAAGATCTGGGAGAACTGACCCACAGGCGGCCGCGGAGGACCGGCCCGCAGCCCGGGCCCGGGAGGACGGACCCGCGGCCGCTGTGTGCGGGCCCCGGGAGGACGGGCCCGCACACCGGAGCACACAGCAGTCAGCACACAGCACCGCGGGGCGGCCGGACCCCTTCGGGTCCCGCCGCCCCGCGTCGTGCGTTCCGCCCCTACGCGTCGCCGCCCGCGGCACCGGGATCGGCGGAGGCCACGTCGAGCAGCTCGTAACGGTCGACCGCCGTCTTCAGCGCCGAACGGTCGATCCGCCCCTCCTTCGCGAGCTCCGTGAGCACCGCGAGGACGATCGACTGCGCGTCGATGTGGAAGAACCGCCGGGCCGCCCCGCGCGTGTCCGCGAAGCCGAAACCGTCCGCACCCAACGACTGGTACGCACCGGGCACCCAGCGCGAGATCTGGTCCGGCACGGACCGCATCCAGTCCGAGACGGCCACGAACGGCCCCTGCGCACCGGACAGCTTGCGCGTCACGTACGGCACGCGCTGCTCCTCCTCCGGGTGCAGCAGGTTGTACCGCTCCACGTCCACGGCCTCGCGCCGCAGCTCGTTCCAGGAGGTCGTCGACCAGACGTCCGCCTTGACGTTCCACTCGTCGGCGAGGATGCGCTGCGCCTCGACCGCCCACGGGACCGCCACACCGGACGCCATGATCTGGGCCGGGATCTCGCCCCTCTCGCCGCTGCTGTAGCGGTAGACGCCCTTCAGGATGCCCTCGACGTCCACGTCGGCGGGCTCGGCCGGGTGCTGGATCGGCTCGTTGTAGACGGTGAGGTAGTAGAAGACGTCCTCGTTCTCGTCGGGCGTCCCGCCGTACATCCTGCGCAACCCGTCCTGGACGATGTGCGCGATCTCGAACCCGAACGCCGGGTCGTACGCGACACAGGCCGGGTTGGTCGAGGCGAGCAGTTGCGAGTGGCCGTCCGCGTGCTGGAGGCCCTCGCCCGTCAGCGTCGTACGCCCGGCGGTCGCGCCGAGCACGAAGCCCCGCGCGAGCTGGTCGGCCATCTGCCAGAACTGGTCACCCGTGCGCTGGAAACCGAACATCGAGTAGAAGACGTACACCGGGATCAGCGGCTCGCCGTGCGTCGCGTACGCCGAACCCGCGGCGATCAGCGAGGCCGTGCAGCCCGCCTCGGAGATGCCGTCGTGCAGCATCTGTCCGGTCGGCGACTCCTTGTAAGCGAGGAGCAGATCGCGGTCCACCGACTCGTACTGCTGCCCGAGCGGGTTGTAGATCTTCGCGCTCGGGAAGAACGCGTCCATGCCGAAGGTGCGGTACTCGTCGGGCGCGATCAGCACGAAACGCTTGCCGATCTCCTTGTCCCGCATGAGGTCCTTCAGGATGCGGACGAACGCCATGGTGGTGGCGATCGACTGCTGACCCGAGCCTTTCTTCGCGGTCGCGTACGTCTTGTCCTCGGGCAGGACCAGCGGCTTCGCCCGCACCACACGCGTCGGGACGTAACCGCCCAGACCCTTGCGGCGGTCGTGCATGTACTGGATCTCCTCCGAGTCGCGGCCCGGGTGGTAGTACGGCGGGTTGCCGTCCTCCAGCCGCGAGTCCGCGATCGGGATGTGCAGCCGGTCCCGGAAACGCTTGAGGTCCTCGGCGGTGAGCTTCTTCATCTGGTGGGTCGCGTTGCGGCCCTCGAAGTTCGGCCCCAGCGTCCAGCCCTTGACCGTCTGCGCCAGGATCACCGTCGGCTGGCCCTTGTGGGCCTTGGCCGCCGCGTACGCCGCGTAGACCTTCTTGTGGTCGTGACCGCCGCGCCCGAGGTGCAGGATCTGCTGGTCGGTCATGTCCTTGACCATGTCGCGCAGCCGCGGGTCGTCACCGAAGAAGTGGTCCCGGATGTACGCACCCGTCTCGGTGGCGTACGTCTGGAACTGCCCGTCCGGCGTCGTGTTCAGCTTGTTGACCAGGATGCCCGTGCGGTCCTGCGCCAGCAGCGGGTCCCAGGAACGGTCCCAGACCAGCTTGATGACGTTCCAGCCGGCGCCCCGGAACTGCGACTCCAGCTCCTGGATCACCTTGCCGTTGCCGCGCACCGGGCCGTCGAGGCGCTGCAGGTTGCAGTTGACGACGAAGGTCAGGTTGTCCAGGCCCTCACGGGCCGCGATGGAGAGCTGGCCGAGCGACTCCGGCTCGTCCATCTCGCCGTCACCGAGATACGCCCAGACGTGCGAATCGGAGGTGTCGGCGATGCCGCGCGCCTCCATGTAGCGGTTCATCCGCGCCTGGTAGATCGCGCCGAGCGGGCCGAGGCCCATCGACACGGTCGGGAACTCCCAGAAGTCCGGCATCAGCCGCGGGTGCGGGTAGCTGGACAGGCCGTTCGGAGCCTTCGACTTCTCCTGGCGGAAGGCGTCGAGCTGCGTCTCGCTCAGCCGGTCCAGCAGGAACGCGCGGGCGTAGATCCCGGGGGAGGCGTGTCCCTGGAAGAAGATCTGGTCGCCGCCCCGGCCGTCGTCCTTGCCGCGGAAGAAGTGGTTGAAACCCACGTCGTAGAGCGATGCGGAGGAGGCGAACGTGGCGATGTGCCCGCCCACGCCGATCCCCGGACGCTGCGCACGCGAGACCATCACGGCCGCGTTCCAGCGCGTCGCGTTGAGGACCTTGCGCTCGATCTCCTCGTCGCCGGGGAAGAACGGCTCGTCCTTCGTGGCGATCGTGTTCACGTAGTCCGTGCTGCGCATCTCCGGCACGGCGACACGCTTCTCGCGCGCGCGCTCGATGAGCCGGAGCATGAGGTAGCGGGCCCGCTCACGGCCTCGCTCGTCGACGGCGGCGTCGAGGGAGTCGAGCCATTCCTGGGTCTCTTCGGGATCGAAATCCGGGACCTGACTCGGAAGGCCGCCAATGATGATCGGGTTGCGATCGGATCCGGAAGCCACGCTGTTCCTTCGCTGTTCGGTGCTGCTCTACGGGGCCTGGGCACGGGAGTGGTCCCCCCGGTGTGTCTGCGCGTACGCCATCCCATCGTGTACCGCGAGGACGCAAACGTCATCTCTACCGAGAGGTAACCGGCGACTTTCGCGACTCCGTGTCCCGGACGGGCGCACGGGCCGCGCCGAAGCCGGGATCCGGCCGGGCCGGAGGCGCCGGACACGAGGCGCCGGGCCATGAGACATGGGGCGCGAGGCATCGGGCAGGATGGGCCGGGAGGGATGGGTCGGGCCAAACCGCAACCATACGCCCAAGGCGGCCAAGCGTTCCCAAACGCTGTTCGACTCCGATTGCCGGACCGAAACCGCATAAGCTGTTCAAGGACGTAAAGGGTGTGGACGGCAGCGCCGGCTCCCGCAGAGGGTCCGCCGACAGTGCGGTGACGTGGCAGGGAACGTCACCGTTTAGGCGGTCTCGTACGCTGGGTACTTGCGCGATCCGCCGCTCCCGTGTGGACTACGGCCAACGCCCCGCGCACGCGCGTGGCTGAAGCATTTTCCGAAACATGATCAGGAGGCAACCCGTGAGCGCGACCGCGGACCACGCGGAGGAGCGGACCAACCCGGCAGCACGCCTGGGGTTCGAGCCCGGACAGGTGGTCCAGGAGATCGGCTACGACGACGACGTCGAGCTGGAGCTCCGTGAGGGCATTGAGGCCACTACCGGCCAGGATCTCGTCGATGAGGAGTACGACGACGTCGCAGACGTCGTCCTGCTCTGGTTCCGCGACGAGGACGGCGACCTTACGGACGCGCTGGTGGATGCCATTGGTCTGCTCGAGGACGGCGGTACGGTCTGGCTGATGACGCCGAAGACCGGCCGTGACGGATACGTCGAGCCGAGCGACATCAACGAGGCTGCCCAGACAGCCGGTCTCGCCCAGACCAAGAGCATCAGTGCGGGCAAGGACTGGACGGGCAGCCGTCTGGTCACGCCGAAGGCGGCCAAGGCCAAGCGCTGAACCGCACTCGCCCCTGAAGGCCCCCGACGGCATCGCGCCGTCCGGGGCCTTCGTACATTCCCCCGCACGTCCGCAGGAACCTTCCACGGGTGCTGCACGGCCGCCCCACGCCTCTGCGTAGGGTGGGAGTCACCCGGACAGCCCAGCCCGGCGACGTAGCGAAGGGACGCGTTTCATGGCGATCGAGGTCGGCACCCAGGCCCCGGATTTCGAGCTGAAGGACAACCACGGCCGGACCGTGAAGCTCTCCGACTTCCGCGGCGAGAAGAACGTGGTGCTGCTGTTCTACCCGTTCGCCTTCACCGGCGTCTGCACGGGAGAGCTCTGCGCGCTGCGCGACGAGCTGCCCACGTTCGAGAACGACGACACACAGCTGATCGCCGTCTCCAACGACTCCATCCACACCCTGCGCGTCTTCGCCGAGCAGGAGGGCCTCGAGTACCCGCTCGTCTCGGACTTCTGGCCGCACGGCGAGACCTCGCGCGCGTACGGCGTCTTCGACGAGGACAAGGGCTGCGCGGTGCGCGGGACCTTCATCATCGACAAGGAGGGCGTGGTGCGCTGGACGGTCGTCAACGGCCTGCCCGACGCGCGCGACCTCAACGAGTACGTCAAGGCGCTCGGCGCTCTCTGACCCGAGATCCGGTGGATCTCGGGGCGACCCCCGGCCAAAAGCCTGTTTTGGCCGGGAACCGGTCACTAGGATCCAGTCGTTGATCGGATGCCAACACGACGTGGAGGCGCCGGCACCGGCCGGCCCCCAAAGAAACCAATGGGAGGACTCGTGGGAGTCAGCCTCAGCAAGGGCGGCAACGTCTCGCTGACCAAGGCCGCGCCCAACCTGACCGCGGTCATCGTGGGTCTGGGCTGGGACGCTCGTACCACCACCGGCGGAGACTTCGACCTCGACGCCAGCGCGCTGCTGACGAACGCCGAGGGCAAGGTCGGCAACGACGGCAACTTCGTCTTCTTCAACAACCTCAAGAGCCCCGACGGTTCCGTCGAGCACACCGGTGACAACCTCACCGGTGAGGGCGAGGGCGACGACGAGGTCGTCAAGGTGAACCTGGCCGGTGTCCCGGCCGACGTCGACAAGATCGTCTTCCCGGTCTCGATCTACGAGGCGGAGTCCCGCCAGCAGAGCTTCGGCCAGGTGCGCAACGCGTACATCCGCGTGGTCAACCAGGCCGACAACACCGAGCTCGCGCGCTACGACCTCAGCGAGGACGCCTCGACGGAGACCGCCATGGTCTTCGGCGAGCTGTACCGCAACGGTGCGGAGTGGAAGTTCCGTGCCATCGGTCAGGGCTACGCCTCGGGTCTGCGCGGCATCGCGCAGGACTTCGGCGTCAACGTCTAGCCGGCAGTCCGGGGCGCACGTCCCGGACCGCACCAGCACGTCCCGTCCGGCGCCGCCCCCAGTGCGGCGCCCGACGCGCGCGGGAGACAGATTAAACGGTTGAACAACGGTTGAACGACT